>WQZE01000032.1 GCA_009780875.1 Bacillota bacterium
TGGGAAAGGTCAAAAAAACGCTCCACGCCAAAGCGGGGCATATGGGGACTTTGGATCCAATGGCTACGGGTGTCTTGTTGGTGGGTGTGGGTCAAGCGACCCGACTTTTTGACTTGTTTTTGGGGCACGACAAGACCTATATTGCAGAATTTGAGTTTGGATATTGCACAGATACACTGGATGCCTTGGGCACCCTTGTGGAGCAATGCGACAAAATTCCAAACGAACAACAAATACAAGCGTGTTTGCCATCCCTTTGTGGACAGATTGGACAGATACCGCCACAATACAGTGCAAAAAGCGTGGGTGGCAAGCGTGCGTATCAAATTGCACGGGCTGGTGGGAGCGTTGTGTTGCCACCCAAGCAAGTGACGATTTATGGTATCAAGTATTTGGGCAGTCAAGCACCCAACAAGCATTCCTTTGAAATTCGGTGCAGTAGTGGTACTTATATTCGTTCTATTTGCAGAGATATGGCGGCAAGGCTTGGGAGTTTGGCAACGATGACCGCCCTAGTCCGTGTACAAAGCGGAGACTATGCCTTGCAACAAGCCAATGATTTTGAAGATACAAGCCAGTGGCAATTGATACCTTTGGAGACCGTATTGCACAAAATGCCAAGAGTGGACATTGATGAAAAGCATTTTGAAAAACTAGCCAACGGCGTGAAACTCAATATAGAACCAACACTCTTTGCACAAAAAGAGCCTACCGTGCTTTTGCCAGAGGTTGACCATACAGTTTATTGTCGCAATACTCTTTTTGGGATAGGGCGAGCAAAAAAGGAAAAATTAGTGATAGGGACAAACCTATTTACAAGATAAAAATGAGACAGATAGACACAAGTACAAAAAATGCAACCTCCAAAAAACCCAAAGCGGTCATTGCACTTGGGTATTTTGACTGTGTGCATTTGGGTCATAGAGCGATTTTTGAGACAGCCAAGAGATTGGCACAAGAGAACAAAGCAAAATTGGCTGCTATGACTTTTGCGGACAATGACTTTTCATGCTTGGTCAAAAGTAGCAAACAACTTTATTCGTTTGACACAAGGCTTGGACTTTTTGCAGATTGTGGTGTGGACATTGTTTTGCCCTATGTGTATAGTGATATCAAGAATCTCAGTCCCCAAGAATTTTTGCAAAGGTTGTTTTCTACGATTGGCGCAAGCGTAGTGGTTTGTGGTTTTGATTTTAGATTTGGACACAAAGGCAAGGGCGATGTGGAGTTGCTTGATAGATATTGTATGCAAAACGGCGTGAGCCTTGAACTTGTATCTAGCCAAATCTATCTAGGAGAGCGTGTCTCCACGACTGTCATCAAGGACTGTTTGCAAAATACGAATTTTGACAAAGCAAATGCATTGCTTTGCAAACCGTATTTTGCAAGCGGAAAGGTACAAAAAGGTCGTTGTGTGGGCAGGACACTTGGTTTTCCTACCGCCAACATAGATATTGCACCCCATTTGTTTTGCTTGCCCGAAGGCGTGTATGGGACAACGACGCAATTGTCGGATGGTTCGGAGTACAAGTCAATCACCAACATTGGGGGGAAACCTACCTATGATATAGCCACCAAAAATATGGAAACTCATTTGATGGGGTTTGAGGGTGATTTGTATGGACAAGTGATACAGGTCAATTTTTATCAAAAGTTAAGGGATATAAAAAAATTTGAGGGTGTAGATGCATTGACAACGCAGTTGCACCTTGATAAAGAATTATGGGAAAATCGTGAAATGGTTGCCCAAGATAGAGCGGGCGGTCATCAAAACGAGAACGACACGAGTGAGGTTGCAACGCTAGGGAGTTTTGTGGCAACCAAATCCTCGTAAAGGAGGCAGTATATGGAGTACAGTCAAAAACGCACAATGCCTTTGTTTGGCATATCAGGCGTAGATGAGAGTTTTTATGGCACCAAGGGGTGCAAGCACACTTTTCAGGTTCCACAGTGGTTGCAGGGAATTGGATTGAATGCATTTGAATATTCTTTTGGTAGAGGCATCAATATTGGAGAAGAAACTGCAAGCAAGGTGGGGGCACAAGTCACAGAGTATGGTACGGCGATGAGTGCACACGCACCTTATTTTGTGAGTTATGCAAGCAGTGACCCGCAAAAAGTTGAAAACTCGCATAAATATCTTTTGGATTCTTGCAGGACCATTGGTTTGATGGGCGGCAAAAGGGTGATTGTGCATTGTGGTGTGCAAAACAAAGAGCATTCGTCCAGAGAGCAAAGTGTGACACAAATAGCCGAAAACCTGCAAGTTTTGGCACAAAAGATGGACCAAGACGGCTTTTTGGATACGATTATGTGTCTTGAAACAATGGGTAGATACACACAAATTGGTGACTACAAAGAGATTGCACAATTTTGCACGATTGACAAGCGGTTCATACCTTGTTTTGACTTTGGGCACATCAATTGCACGATGCAAGGTAGTTTGCAAAAAGCAGAGCAGTATCAAGAAATCTTTGAGCACTGTATTGCGGTGATGGGTAGAGACAAAGTGCAAAACTGCCATATTCATTTTAGCAAAATTCAATTTGGAGCAGCGGGCGAAATCAAACATATTGATTTTGATGACACCGTATTTGGACCCAATTTTGAGCCACTTGCACAAACCTTGAAAAAAATGAAACTCACACCCACCATCGTTTGCGAATCCTCTACCACAAGAGCCAAGGATGCTCTGTATATGCAGGCGTGCTATGGGGCACTTTGAGGGTATTTTGTAGATTTGGAAATTCTTGGATTTTTCCAAAAATTGGATATGATTACAAAAATAAACAGTCATAAATAGTACAAATTTTGTTTACAAATTGTTCACAATATGATACAATATATATATTCCAAAAGAAACAAATTTGCAATTTTTGATTTTGCAAAAATTCGCTTGCTTTTGTAGCCAAAAAGGAGTATAATATGGTTGTGAGAAAATTGGGTATAGACTATGGTGCAAGGCGTACAGGGCTTGCGATTAGCGATGTGATGGGGATTATTGCAACTCCTTTGGAGACTTTTGTGTCGCAAGGGATGAGGCAAGATATTGACCACATTGCACGGATTGTCAACACAAAACAGGTGGACACTGTGGTGATTGGTATGCCATACAATATGGATGGCACTACGGGCAAAAGAGCCAAAAGCACGGAGTTTTTTGGTCAAGCACTCAGTAGGATTGTGGGTGTGCCGGTGGTGTTTAGGGATGAAAGATTGACCACCGTAGAGGCGTATAGCAAATTGGCACAAGCCGGACTCAAAAAAGCCAAACAAAAAGACAAGGTGGACCAAGTGTCTGCACAAATTATTTTGCAAGAGTACATTGACAGTACTTTTGCAGACAAAATAGGAAAATAAACCGACGGTACAAAATTGCATTTTCAGTACACTTGCAGGGGTACGCCAAAAGGGACTCTTGATGTGATGGACGGTCAATGCAACAAACAATCAAAAGGAAGGTAGATATGCCTAGCAACAATAACGGAAACAAAAATAATACTACGAGCAAACCAGGGGCAAGCAAGCCAGCGGCAAGTGAGAGCAGTCTCAACAAGGTGACAGCGTCCAAGGACTACAATACAATCAGGCTCAACAAACCAATGGTTGCCAAAGAACCTAAGGTTGAATTTTTGGACGACACCGAAGAGCCCTTTATGCTTACCAATGATGATGGTGGACAAGAAGAGTTTGTGGGCATTGCGGTCATTGAGTATGAGGATGCGTTATATATTCTTATGAAGCCTACGGACAAAAGTCTTGAAATTGCTGAGGATGAGGCAATCCTTTTTCAGATGGTGCCAGAGGATGATGAAATGGACTCGTATATTCCAGTAGAAGACGATGTCCTAGCAGACAAAGTCTTTGCAGAGTATCTCAAAGCCGCTGATGAATTTGAAAACTTGGAAGACTAGACTAAGTCATACAAGGATTTTGGGACAAACAAAATATATGTGCATTGCAAACAAAACCCCTTGTAGCAAGTCTATGAGGGGTTTTGTGCTGTCCTGCATCAAAAGCCAAAAAGGGGGCAAAAATGAGCGTGAATACATCTAGTATGAGACATATGATACATCCTTTTGAGCCCAACATAACGGCATCTTGCAAGGTGCTTATTTTGGGGAGTGTACCATCTATCAAAACCATGGAGTATGGATACCCTTATGCACACCCGCAAAACAGGTTTTGGAAAGTGATGCAAGCAGTGTGTGGTTGTGACTTTGATGGATTGAGCGGCAAACAACGCCTGGATGTTTTGCTTTTGCACTCCATTGCTCTGTACGATGCCATCGTAGAGTGTGATATTGTTGGGTCTAGTGACAACCAAGTGTACAACGCAGTGCCCGCAAACATAGCCAAATTGGTGCAAGGTACACAAATCTCCAAAGTTTTGTGTGCGGGTGCCTTGTCGTACCAAACAACCAAAGACAACAACAACCTAGATATCCCCATTATCAAAATGCCCTCTACAAGTCCTGCCAATGCCAAGATGAGTCTCCCACAATTGATAGGTGCGTGGTCGCAAGAACTAGCATTTTTGAAATAACAATGGATTGTGTGGTGGGGTAGCCGTGGATTGTCAACCAGGGTACAAAAGACTGAAAATCCTTGGGATAGTGGGCACAAAAATTTTGTTTTGGTTTTGGTTGACTTTTTTGACCATATGTGATATAATAATATATAGTGCATTGTGTCATTGAGGTATTGATGGAAAAAAATGAATCCAACAATTTGGCAAAAACTTACTGTGACTGTTTGGTTGTCCTAGATGATGACAATAGGTTTTTTTATAGCAAATTACGCACAAGTTTTGGTGCGGTGCTCGTATACGGTGACCATAGAGTATACATCAGCGACGGTAGATATGAGTATTTTTTGAAATCTCATCTGATGGGTTGGGAGATTGTTTGTACCAATGGGGCACAGTTGTTTGACACCATTGCCAAAGAATGTGCAAAGCGTGGGGTCGCACGCTTGGGTTTTGAAAATGCAACGATTCTCAAAACCCAATACGACGGACTCATCAAATCTCTCAGCACCGCTATCCCAACGGGTTGCACGCTCGTGCCGTGCAGTGACAAAATACGAGATGAAAAGTCCATCAAAAATGCAGAGATGATTGAGTGCACGGCAGAGGCACAAAGGATTGCCGAGGAGACACTTGCCAAAGTGATTCCACTCATCAAAATAGGTATCACCGAACGAGAGATTGCTGCACGCATTGAGTATGAGATGATTTTGTTGGGTGCGGAGACCAAGTCTTTTGATACGATTGTTGCTTTTGGTGAGAATAGTGCCAAGCCACACCACGCACCCAGTTATAGGAAATTTGCAAAAGGTGACATTGTCTTGGTGGATATGGGTTGCAAATTTGGCGGTTATTGCAGTGATATGACGAGAACATTCTTTTTGTCAGAGTCTGACAACCAAGAACTCATCACCATACACGGCGTGGTCACCGAGGCCCAAAAATATGCAATCAAAAACACACGCCCAGGGATGACTTGTGGCGAGGTGGATGCAATGTGTCGTGAGTATATCAAGTCCAACGGATACGAAAAAGAATTCTCGCACGGGACGGGGCACGGAGTGGGTATTGCTGTGCACGAGTATCCAAGGGTTGGTGCCGGGAGCGAAGACATCTTGAAAGAAGGAATGATAATCACCATTGAGCCCGGTATCTATGTGCAAGGTTTGGGTGGTGTGCGTATGGAAGATATGGTGGTAGTGACCCACGATGGCGTACGCAATTTTACGAAGTTCTCAAAAAACTTGTATAGCAAATAAAGACAAATATACACCCTTTTTGCAAGAGACTTGCAAAAAATTTAGGGGTCAAAAATAGTAGGAGTACCACAATTATGGTAATGGCGGGCGATTTTAGAAAAGGTGTCACCTTGGAGATTGAAGGCAAGGTATATGTCATTGTTGATTTTCAACACGTAAAGCCGGGCAAAGGTGCGGCTTTTGTGCGTGCAAAAATCAAAAATGTTATGACTGAGCAAGTATTGGAGCAAACCTTTAATCCCTCTGACAAATACCCATTGGCACACATAGAACGCAAAGATATGCAATATAGTTACAAAGATGGAGATTTGTACTATTTTATGGATATGGAGAGTTTTGAGTTGGTGCCTCTTGAAAAGGGGATTTGTGAGGAAGCCTTGCAGTTTATCAAAGAGGAAATGAGTGCGGTAGTTATGTTTTACAAAGGCAATGCGTTTAGTGTAGAGCCTCCCAACTTTGTAGAACTCACTATTGTTGAGTGTGAGCCTGGTGTGCAAGGGGATACCTCCAAAGCCGGAAACAAACCAGCCAAAGTGGAGACAGGGCTCACGGTACAAGTGCCATTGTTTGTAAACAACGGCGAGAAAATTCGTATTGACACAAGAAACGGAACCTATATGGAAAGAGTAAGATAACACCCTTCAAAGATTTTTGAAATGCAGTCACAAAATAGGAGTGCCAATGTGGGCTCCTATTTTGTGACTAACGGAGAGCATAAAACAAAACAAGATATGATAATAAGTTATTCACTAAAACGGAGTAGGCGAAAAACCATTGCCATCAAGGTCTTGGATGGCAAGGTGCAGGTGACGGCACCGATGCGTGCGAGCAAAGATTTGATTGAGCAATTTGTTTTTTCAAAATCAGGGTGGATACACGAGGTGCTAGAAAAAACGCACAAAGAAAAAAGTCGCTTTGAAGAACTCATCCAGCAGCATTATTGTCTGCTAGAAGGAGACTTGATTGAAATTGATTTTGAGAGCGGTATACGCACCAAGTTCAAAAATGGCGTGCTTTGGATAGACAAAAAATACTTTGGAGATAGACAGGGCATTTTTTTGCAGATTGCCAAAGCATACAAAAAAAGGGCATCCGTAGACTTGATAAATCGTTGCAAAGAGGTGGCTGCCAAGTTTGATTTTGCTTGTGGGGACATCGGACTCACCAATGCCAAAAAAAAATGGGGCAGTTGTGATAGCAAGGGCAACATTCGGCTCAATTTTAGGTTGCTTATGTTGAGACCGCTTTTGCAAGAGTATGTAATTATTCACGAACTTTGCCATATTTTGGAACACAATCATAGTGCAAAATTTTGGGAAAAAGTGGCGTTGTTTTGTCCAGGCTACAAACAACTCAAAAAAGAACTGAAAGGCTACTCGCTCCTCAACACTATCTATTAGGGGCAATTCTCTCACAATGGCGAATGGCGGGGATGCAAAGGGATTGGTATGGTGTGCCAACAAGTAGGACAATTGAAAAGAGCGGAAAGGCTTTGCTGTCAATGTCATCTTAGGTGTCCAAAATTTCACAAAGAAGTTCGTATTGGTCACGAACAAGTAGGATATCGCTATCATACACGCTTGCATTGGTGACGCTTTGCAAAAGTGGTGTGAGCATTGCGTCTGTTTGCACCAAGTCTATTTGCACACCATCATAGTTGAGAATCATCCCACCATCAAAGGGTAAGATAGCATACATATTGTCAAGGACAAGGTTGAGTTGTAGGGGGATTTTTGTTTGCAAAGAGTGTGATTGCTTGGATGGGGAGACAAGTTGATACATCAAAAAGGTGCCTTGCTTGGATTTTCCAACCAAAAAACTCCCAATAAAACCGGATTCCAAAGAGACCAAACGAGTCTCCAAAGAGGTATTGAGTGCATTGTCAAATAGGGTGAGACCGTTTGTGCCAAACAGGATGAGTAGCCCGTGTCCATAGCCTGCAATGCGTTGGGCAGTGGGCACCAAAAGAGGGGCATAATATCCATCGGCATAGACAATGTATCTTGTCCCGTCCAAGATAGCAATCGTGGTGCCATAGCAAAAGTCTTGTATGGAGTCAAATAGTGGGTCAACCAAGATTTTGGAGTCTTTGTATACGCCAAATTTTTTGTTTTGTGGAGAGTATATTATCCAAAAATGCTCTTTGGATACACTGGTTGCAAGATAGTCGTCAAAGAGAATGGGTTCAAAATGCAGAGTCAACAAGCCTTGTTCATTTTGCAACCGTTGATTGTCATACAAGGAGATGGATTGAGTGCTCGTTGTGGTGGATACGAGCACAAATCGTCCGTATTGTGTGGGTGCAGATGATTTTTGAGAGGTTTGCTGATACAGTTCATAGATAGATTCGTGGCGTGCAAGAAGCAGCCCGTATGCAAATTCAATTTTTTGGTATTGCAGTGGCAACACGGGTGAAAAATCAAAGTCTACATAGCCATAAAGCCCGTTGGACTCAATGATTTGCCCACCCAAGGACAAGGAGCCCTGTGGGCTCAAATCACTCTTGGGTGCAAATCGTGTGGGTAAATCTGGGAAAACTTGTCCAATGCTGGGTGGGGTCTCAGGCAAGAGTGGCTCTTTGATTGGATGGTTGATAGGATTCCACAAAAAAATTTTTGCACTTGCCAGCAAAAGCAAGGCAAGTACAAGGGTACAGAGCGTCATCATCCATACAAAGATTTCTAGTTTTGTACGGTGTGACCAA
>WQZE01000033.1 GCA_009780875.1 Bacillota bacterium
GTTCGCCCGCCCAGGCAAGACAATACCAAGTGGAAAAACAGCCAAACAAACAAAGTGGGAATCGTGGCAAACGGTGTGAGTTTGCCAAGGAGAGAACAATGCAAAGAGGTCGTGTGATAAAAACCAGGGTGAGCCAGTTTGTGGCTCTATTTTTGGTTGCGGTGAGCATATTTTTGGCGGCGTGTGGTGACAACAAGGGCAAAGTGGAGGATGCGTGGGATGGGCAGATTGGGCTTGTAGGCAATGTGCACATCACAACGGATTTGAAAGATTCGGTGAGTTATGCAACCAATACATTGTCTTGGGACAGCGTGAGGGGTGTGGATGGGTACAGTATCAAGGTGAGCGAGTATCAGTATTATGAGGCGACGGACAATAGTTTTGACCTTGGCAATTTGCAGTTGGGGGATTATCAAATCCAGGTGGCAGGATACCTCAATGACGATAAGGCAGAGAGTGGCTTGAAGATAGGTGAGTACAGCAAGCCCATATCGTACACCTCTTATGGCAGAGTCAACACGGTGAGTTCGGGTGGCACAACACGGAGTGATAGCGGGTTGTTTGGTGCAATGGATGATGTATCGGTGGGTTCAAGTTATTTGGGTCGTGGTTTTGATATGATAAACAGTAACCTAGTCAACCGCAAAACGGTCTTGCGTACGCCCATTTTTGATGACAAACAACTCAAAGGTCAACCAGTAGTCAAGGATGTGGAATACGCCACAAGGGTGATTGACACCTACAACGAGAGTGCGACTCAGTTTTTGGAGGACCTCAACGGCAAACTCAATCTGAGTGCCAATGGGTATTGGGGTAGTGGGTCATTGTCTTCTACTTTTGGCACGACCAGTGCAAGCAAGGATTTTCACTCTTTCAAAATGTTGGATGCTTATGTGCACAGTTATACACTTACGCTACAAAGTCAAGTCACGGATTTGCGACGCATTGTGACAGGCGACTTTTTGGCAGATTTGTATAGCAAGCAAGTGAGTCCAGCCCAACTGATGGAGAAATACGGTACCCACTTTGTGATGGGCGTAGATATGGGCGGTCGTTTGCAAAGCACTTATTTATTGGAGTCCAATGAGCAAGCAAGTATTGATAGTGTGAGTGCATCCATCAGTACGCAATTCAACTATGGTGTAGGTGGTGGTTCTGTGGGTGCGGAGGTGGATTGGAGAAAAGAAGCCAGCAGTAAAGGTGTCACGCACAATACCGAGATTTGGGTATTGGGTGGTGATTCCCGTGCAGAGGATGGCACCGTCTTTGATTTTTCTAGCGATGACAAAGTGCGTGACTACTATGCACAATGGGCAGACACTTTGCGTTATGCCCCTGCCTTGATGGGGCTTGGCAGCAGTCAAGACATCATCCCGCTCTGGTCACTCATTGATGGACTCAATGACAAGCCCGAGTATAGTTGGACCTACCAAGACGGCACCAGCACCAACTCCTTGACAAGGTCGGCACAACTCCAAGAGTATTTTTATCAGTACGGCAGAGAGAGTTATGTCAATTTTATGAATGGCTATGGCAAGGATGTATCTTTGCCCAACTCTATCACCAATGTGACGGTCAACAAACAAAGTGCGACCCTAGATCCAGAGACGGGTAGGAATGTTTTTTATGTGAGACCGGAGCTTGGTGCGAGTGAGTTTCTCCCTCTCAATTTTGATGTGCTGCCAACCAGTGCAAGTTTTTTTGACAAAGAGTACAGTGTGCAACCGCACGAGGGCAACTATCTCACGGTGTCCAAAGATGGATTCATCAACCTTGCAGATAATGCTGAACAACATCTTGGTGACATCGTGCAAGTCGTAGTATCTGCGGGCGGTGTGCGTCAAACGGTGTCTCTCAAAGTGGACAAAGTGTATGACATCACTTATGATGCGGGCGAGGGTGACTTTGGCAAGGATGGCTACGGCGTGCCTATTCAACAAATGGTGAGCAAAGTGCATTATACAGAGAGTATCCAAAGCATCAGCAAGGACAACCGTGGACGCCCAACGGATGAGCCCAGGATGACGGGATTTGTGCACGATAATTTGAAGAATTTGCGTTATGACGAAACGCAAGATATGGGTGAGGTTGGTGTCAACTATTTTGATGGATGGGTGGATTTGCAAGGCAAGGCTTTTGAGTTTGGGTACCAGCCCAACCGTGATATTGTGCTCTTTCCACAATATAGGCAAGAATTTTTTGAGATCACCTTTGATGCGGGGGATGGGCAGTTTGAACACAACGGCAATATTTTGCAATCTCAAACGGTGCAGTATAGATATAATGAACTTCCCAAATCGCTTAATATGCTTGGCAGAGATGACCCATCTATACCGGGGGTAGATGACAACGGGGAGTTGCTATACTTTTTTGACAACTGGTATACAACCAAAAATCAGCCTGGCACTTTTGATTTTGATACGAAGTTTCTCACCAAGGATGAAACGGTGTATGCGCAATATGTACAAAACAAATATCTTGTGGTAGAATTTGATTTGGGTGGAGGAATAGGTAATGAAACCACGGGTAGACAAAATGTAAGGATACTGACGGGTTCAAATGGTACTGGGGGAGTGCCAGAAAAACCTGCCAAAGACCCAGTCAAGGCGTATCAAGCATTTAAAGGTTGGCATTACTATAATTCAGACAATCAATTGGTGCCATTCACATTTAATGAACACGGGGCTAATCCCGGGGCAGGAAATATTTTTCAAGACACCATATTTTACGCAGTGTACGACGAACCTCAAAGCAATTTGGTGACCCTCAATCTTGTGGATGAGGATGGCAAAGAAGTTGCCAAGAATTGGAAGTCGTGGCAAGTCCCAAGCGGGCAAAAAGTGCCGTATCAAAGCAGCGTCAATTATGCCAACTATTTGTTCCTCGGTTGGTATACGGCACCTTTGGGGTCGGACAAATTCTCGTTTGATTCTATTATTACCAGTGATTTAGTGTTTTATGGCAGGGTGCGTAGAGCGACCTATATCATCAATTTTGACATCAATGGTGGCAATGGGGATATCCCCAGTCAAAGTGTTTTGGGCGGCGACAAAGCCCAAGAGCCTGCAAGACCGAGTGCGGATTACAGGGACTTTGTGCGTTGGACAACGGACAAAGCAGGGGCACAACCCTTTAATTTTGCCAATGCACCCACGGCAAGCATCACGCTCTATGCGCAATGGGCGTGGCATAGCCCTGAGACCACGAGCACTATACAAATTAGGGACTTTAATCATGTGCTTATAGCGGACAAAGATGAGCAAACTTGGGGACAAGACAATGCCTACGATTTGGTGGATTTTGGGACTTGGGGTGTGGACAAAAAAGCGTTGAAAAGTTTTGGATACAAGACCGTCAAAATCTCAGTCATACTCAATGTCTCTGAGTTCCAAGATGGATATCAATATATCAACTTGAATAGAGTGCCAAAAGTGACGGGAGCGCCGCTCCAACAAATCAGGTTTGAACACGGTGCGGGTTATTTGGAGCCCGGTTGGTATGACCACTGGTTGACCTTCTCACCACAGAACCTGGATGACTTTGAGGACACAAACTTTGTGCTTAGATACGGCTCCTCTGGCAAAGGTAGAGATGGATGGAAGCACAACAACCTCAGGATTGCATTAGAATTTTATAGATAAGCATTGTGTGCACAAAGGTAAAGCAAAAAACCAAATTTAAAAAGACCCATAGCAAGAAAACAAAGGAGCCTACGCAACATTGCGTAGGCTCTTTTTTGATGTTTTTTTGTAGGCGTTGTGGGGTTGGTAGTACAGGTCTTGGGGCGGCGGTGCGGATTAGGTATAGTACTGTGCGATCATTTGGACGGCTTGCTGGGTACTGGTTGCAGAGCCAAAGGCGGAGAGTCTGATGTAGGATTGACCCTGGGTGCCAAAGCCTGCGCCGGGGGTGGTTATGATTCCGTGATTGTGGAGCAGTTGTTCAAAAAAAGAGGAGCCATCCAAGTGGGCGGGGGATTGCAACCAAAGGTAGGGGGCGTTTTTCCCGCCCACAAAGATGGCTTGGGTGGATTGTAGGGTGGTGTGCATAGCGTGGGCATTTTGCATATAGAGGTTGATGCAGTAGTCGGAGTAGGCTTGCCCCTCAGGGGAGAGTGCGGCAAGAGCGGCTTTTTGCACCACAAAAGAGACGCCGTTGGTATTGGTTGCCAAGTAGCGTACAAAGAGTTGGTTGACGCTTTTTTGTGCGATGAGCAAATCCTGTGGAATGACCACATAACCGCAACGCAAGCCGGTGAACCCATCACTCTTGGAAAAACTGCAAATTTCAATGGCACATTTTTTGGCGTCGGGAATCTGATAAATGCTTTTTGGTAGGGAGTCATCTTTGATGTAGTCACGGTAGGCGCCGTCAAAAAGAATGACCGCCTTGTGAGACAAAGCGTAGTCCACCCAAAGGAGCAGTTGGGCGGTGGTGTACACGGCACCCGTTGGATTGTTTGGGCTGCACAAAAAAATGATGTGCGGTGTGGCGTGCGGTGGGATGTCGCTCGGCAAGGGCAAAAAGTGATTGGCGGGGGTGGCGTGCACATATACAATTTTTTTGTTTTTGAGGAGGCTGGCGTCACGATACACCGGGTATACGGGGTCTGGCATAAGCACGGTGTCAAAGTCAAAGAGTTCAAAGAGATGATTAAAAGAATTTTTTGCACCATCGGTCACAAAAATTTCTTGGGGTGACAAACGGAAATCACCATATCTTTGTGCAATGGCTGTCCGCAAAGATGGCAACCCTTCATAGTCGCCATAACCCTGTACGGTTTTGATGTCCGCCATCTCGGTGGCGGCTTGTCTGAGAGCGTGTGCCACCACGGGGGCAACGGGGAGAGACACATCGCCAATACCGAGTTTGTAGAGCGGGGCGTGGGGGTGGTTGGTCTGGTAGGCTTTGACTTTTTGTGACACCGTGGCAAACAAGTAGTTGCCGGTCAGTTTTTCAAAGTTGGCATTGAGTTTCAGTTTTTTTGTATACATACTACTGTTTGTATGCCAAAGACCAACAAGGGGTGAGAAAAAGCACAAGCAAAAAAATGATATTTGTTGCAAAAAGAGTTGACTTTTTTTTGTGTGTGTGGTATAATCAATGTAAACACTGCGGGAGTGTTATTTTTTGTTTGCAAAAAACAATGAGACAAGGACAAAGGTCTTTGAGATTGCGTTGAGTTTTGCTTGGCAATGCACACCTTGCAAAAAGATGAGAGGTAAATATGAGAGTCAAAATTACTTTGGCTTGCGGTGATTGCAAGCAACGCAACTACGACACATTCAAAAACAAAAAGAACGACCCTGACCGCATTGAGATGAGCAAGTTTTGTCGTTTTTGCAACAAGCACACCGCACACAAAGAGACCAAGTAGTAGGGGCTTTGTGTCGCCACGCCTTTGAGAGGGTGTGCAGTTTTTTAGAGATTGTTTTGTTGCCATACTTTTGGGTATGAGCAAGCAAAACCAAGGAGTGTTTTATGGCAGCAGATGTACAGCCAAAACGCAAATCAATTTGGGCTAGGATTAGGGATATGTTTGGCGAACTCAAAAAGGTGACTTGGCCTACCGTCAAGACCGTTTTGGCTTCTACAAGCATTGTTATTGCGGTTGCCGTTTTCTTTTTGATTTTGGCAATGGGCGTTGATGGTTTGTTTGGTTATTTGTATGACCTGCTCACCAAGGGGATACAAGGCGGAGTGTGACAGCCAAGTGCGTGATTGCAAAGGTTGTATCAAAGACATCAAAAAGACTTGGGGGCGTGGGTGTCCCTAGGGGCGTGCGGGGTTGCAAGTGGAAGAACAAGAATTGGAACAACTAAACAATGAGCTGATGGAAGACAAGAATGAGTCGGCTGGCGGTGAGGATGCTTTGGTTTTGGAGCAGGGTGCGGATATCGCCGTTGTTGCAACGGACGATGATTATGATATGATGGCTCCTATTGCAGCCATTGACAGCACCAAGATTGCACCTGCGAGCAACATATATAGATGGTATGTGTTGCACACTTATAGTGGCTATGAGGTGATGGTCAAAGACAATCTTGAAATGGTTTTCAAAAAAAACAATCAAGAACACAGGCTTGACACGATTTCCATTCCAATGGAAGACAGCATAGAGGAAAAAGGTGGTCGCAAAAAAATTGTCAAACGCAAAATGTTTCCTTGCTATGTATATATCAAAATGGATTATGACAATTCGCTTTGGCATATGATTACCAAGACAAGGGGCGTGACAGGATTTGTAGGACCTTTGGGCAGACCCTCCGCTTTGACCGAAGATGAAGTAAGGCGGCTCAAACTAGAAGTGCCACAAGTGGTTCACCTTGCTTTTGAGGTGGGTGACACCGTGCGGATTATTGATGGCTCTTTTGAGGGCAACGACGGCAAGATTACGATGCTTGACCAAGCAAAGGCGAGGGCTACTGTGGATGTTGAGGCGTTTGGTCGTGTGATGCCCATTGAGGTAGAGTTGTCGCAAGTGCAAAAATTGGGCTAAACAAATGGTAAATGCAAAAAGGCGTTGGCAATGCAAGATTTGTGTGCACAACACACAAAATAATTGTGAGGTGTTTTATGGAAAATAAAAGCAAGATACAAAAACAATGGATGACCGCTTTGGTGGTCGCTTTGCTAGCCATCACGATGCTTTTTGCGGTAGCGTGCAACAACGATAAAAACAAAGAGGATACAGAGGGGTCAAGTGGCAAGGCTCTTTTTGAAAACGCGACAGAGTGGAAGCAATCTATGGACAAGGCGGTCGCAATGCGTGTGGCAGCCGATAGGAACTTTGAGGACAACTTTGCTGCACTTTCGCTGACAGCGGATTTGCCACCACAGGCTTTTTTTGATGTCAAACTCAACACCAAAGTCAAGGGCAATCGTTCTGCACTCAGTGTAGATGCAAGTGTGTTGGGTGGATTTGTGACAACCAAAGCAGAGGCATTTGCACAAGTGGATGGATACAAGGGAGTCTTTTTTGACCGTTTAGAGGGTGATGCGGACTGGACACAAACAAATTCCGATTTGTTTGCGGAGGGGAGTAATTTGCCAGACCAAGGCAGTCTTGCCTACAATCAAGCGGTGTACAGTTTCTTGACACAGGGGGGCGGCATCAATGCCTATAAACAAGTCGCTCGGTTGAGTCAAGCAGATGCAAAGTTGGATGTGGGTGCTCCGTTGGATTTTAATTTTGTATTGACCGTTCTGTCGGGACACTTTGATTGGTTTGCGTGGAAGGCGGATGACAGTCTTTCCTTGGGTGGGGTCTATGAGGTTTTGCCAGAAAAAGCCAATGACTTGATGCAGCTTTTTGCAGGAGACGCTCCTGTGGAGAGCCCAATGATTACGGATGCTGGTTTGCAAGTGACCTTTGTCAAAGCGGGGGGCATCTTGGTGCCAAACGGTGTTTCGGTTTCTGCGACACAGGTGACGGATGTATTGGGTGAGTCTTTGACACTACTCAATATACAAGAATATTCTGTGGCGTACGGTCAAGTGGGGGACATTGTGCTTCCTGGGGTGGATGGTCAAGCCCCTTTTGCCAATGAGCAAGAATGGCAACAAGCCTTGCAAAGTGCGATAGACAAAAGACTTGCACCCGATCGCAATTTTGCGGAGATGTCTTGGCGGGACTACTTGATAGACGGGCAAAGTCAAGACCGAGTCGAGGCACGATTTGCTGTCAATGCAAACAAGTCGCAAATAGATGCAAGTGTGTCTAATGATGTGGAGACACAGACTGCGACAGCTTTTGCAAGCATTGAGGGCACCTCTGCACATGCAGTGTACAAACAGAATGATGATATAGATTGGACCGCCACGGATTTTGATTTGTTTGGGGACACCACTACGCCACCTGCTGAGGGGAGTGCGGAGTACAATCAAAGAGTGTACGATGTGTTGATGGGTGCTGGACCAGGTTGGAGCAAAAATGGTCAAAAAGCGGATTTGCGTGCTGATGGTACACCAGTAAGAGTGATTCCCGACTTCAATGATACGCTTGGGCAGTTTTTTATGAATCATTTTGATTGGTTTGCGTGGAGTGCAGACAAAGACAACGGTGGTGATTTGTACACCATTTTGCCAGAAAAAGTTGTGGACTTTTTGACAGAATTCACAGGCAGTCAAGTACCCGAAGATGTACAATTGAGCAATGTCAATATTGCTATTGGTTTTTCAAAGGTGGGCGATGAGATTTTGCCAAGCAACATTGTGATTGAGTTTGCGAGTGAAGAAGGATTGGATTTGGAGACTCCTGTCACATATGCTTTCAGTTTGGGATGCAGCGTAGAGTATGGTAAGGTTGGCGAA
>WQZE01000034.1 GCA_009780875.1 Bacillota bacterium
AATTTGTGCCGATGGGCGTGCAAGACTTTGAGGACAAGGCATATCCTTTGGTGGGTGCCTTTGTAGATATGAGTCATACTTGGCAACAAGTATCCAAGGGTGCCAAGGGATGGACAGATTCTTTTGAGGGGCTCCCCAAATTGATTGCAACCAATACAACCAATGTGATGATTGATAGCAATACAACGGCAGAGGATTTGTCGGTGACGCCCATTTTTGGGCGGTTGCCACAACAAGGTACGGAGTTGGCAATCCCCTCCGCACTGTGGGAGTATATCAAGGCTTTTGGGTATTTTGACAAAGAGAGTGGTGAGCAGACCCAACTTGTGGGTGAGACCGATGCTCAAAAATGGGAGCAAGTTGCACAAAAAGAATTTGGTATCTATCACAATTTTTGGGCCAATAAACCAGATATTGCAGACCACCCCAGTGCACCTGTAAAGTTGGTGGGCGTGGTGGATACACAAATCAAGGTGAACGATTTTTATAGCGAGGATGGGTTGCCTTTGGAGTATGCTCCAGAGATAGGGGGCAGCACCTATGAATACAACCTAGAAAAAACGCAAGCATTGATGCCCATTTTGCATAGCGGGGTCTGGGAGAGTTTGCGGGCAGCAGGCATTGAGCAAGAAAGATTTGACGACACCAGGCTCAACGGCGTATTGGTCAAATCCACCCACGACAACAGCACAAGAAAAACGATCCGCAGTGTCAACAGCAAGTACGAAAAGAGGAACATCAATGTTGTTACAGCACGGGGAAAAGCGGTCAGCAACGCCTTGCTTTTCTCTGAGAATGCGGGCAAACTGTTTTTGTATATGGGTGCTATTTTTATTGTGATGACAATGCTTTTGATTGCCAACTTTGTGCTTGCATCTATGGCTGCCAACAGGAAAATGATGGGTGTGTTTCGGTCTTTGGGCGTAGGAAACAAAAGCATTTTCACAATGTATGTGTCCGAGAGTGGCATCATTGCTGGGATTATTAGCGTGTTGGCCTTTGTGGGCGTGGTCATTGTCACGCCATTTTTGGACAAGATATTCAACACCAATTTGAGTCTTTTGTTTGGTGTGGATATCTTGACACCTATTTTTATGATTGGCGTGAGTTTGGTCTCCACCGCAGTGATGGTGGCGTTGCCCATTGTCAAACAAATAAAAAAACCGATTGCGAGTATTATCAAAGGGTAGTGAGAGAAAGTTGCATTTTGGAATTGGGATAGTGTATTGTATTTGCGTAATAAGAGGGTGGTTTTTTGGGATTCAAAAAACCGATTGCAAGCATTATCAAAGGATAAATCCTTTGAGTGAGTGTATATGTGTTTTGAGTGTGATTTGTTGGGATTTTAGAACCGATGCACAAATCATCAAGGGATGAAAACAGAGTGCAAAAAGCAAAAGAGCAAAACAAAAAGGCGAACCACAGGGTCGTCTTTTTGTTTTTGGTGAGGGTTTTACAAAAATTTGGGAGGGGGCAAGTGGGTGCTTGCAATCAAGTGGTTGACATTTTTGGAAAAATATGGTATGATACAAAGATAAATATTTTGTTGAAAGTTTGCAAAAAGTTCTTTTTGCAAAAAGGTGATCTGGTATGCCAAAAAACACAAACAAACAAATAGACACAGAGAGGCGTGCCGAGTGCGACAAGCGTCTCAAAAGATTCTCGGAGTGTGGCATTGAGGAGATTTGCACAGAGTATGATTTTTGCGTAGACGGTTTTGGTGGAGAGGATGACAGCGACGCCATCAAGGCGAGTCGTGACCAATATGGAGCCAATCGTGTGACCGGTGAAAAAAAGCCATCCGTACTCAAAAGACTTTTTGAGGCTTTTATCAATCCTTTCTCACTCATTTTGGTGGTGCTCGTGGGCGTTATGCTTGTGGTGGGCATCTTGGATAATGATGTGGATTTGATTGGTATCATCATTGTAGGCGGCATTGTGTTGTTGAGCGGAACCATACGGTTTATCCAAGAGACCAAATCAAGTGTAGCAGCAGAGAAACTGGCAGAACTCGTTGAGAACACGACCGCTGTTATTCGGGGCGGACAACGCACGGAGATACCTCTTGATGAGGTGGTGGTGGGTGATATTATACGGCTTGCAGCGGGGGATATTATTCCTGCGGATATGCGTATTTTTGTTGCCAAAGATTTGTTTGTGGGGCAATCTCAATTGACAGGGGAAAGTGAGCCCATAGAAAAATTTGGCACACCCCAAAAAGACAAACCCATCATTGAGCGGAACAACCTTGTTTTTATGGGGAGTTCGGTGGTCTCTGGCAGTGCGGTAGCCATTGTAGCCGCCGTAGGGGATGACACCATCTTGGGGCAAACCGCCAAAGTAGTGCAAAAAAAGGCGGAAAAAAGCAACTTTGAAAAAGGCATATCTAGCGTGTCCAAATTGCTTGTGTATTTTATGCTTGCAATGGTGCCTGTCGTGTTTTTGGTCAATGGGTTTACAAGTGGCAATTGGTTCTCGGCATTTTTGTTTGGGATTGCCATTGCGGTTGGCTTGACACCTGAGATGTTGCCAATGATTATTACAGCGTGCTTGGCCAAAGGGGCAACGATGATGGCAAAGAAAAAAACCATCATCAAAGACCTGGATAGTATCCAAAATTTTGGGGCAATGGATGTGCTTTGCACCGACAAAACGGGCACGCTCACAATGGATAAGGTGGTGTTGCAAAAGCACCTCAATGTCTTTGGGCAAGAAGACCCCCGAGTGCTCAAACACGCTTTTCTCAATTCGCATTTTCAGACAGGACTCAAAAACCTGATGGATTTGTCCATCATAGAAAAAACGGACGAACTGGCTCCCACCACAGAGATGCTTGCGGGGCTTGTGGAGAGATACAAAAAAATAGATGAGATACCGTTTGATTTTGTGCGTAGGCGTATGTCCGTCGTGGTACAAGATGACGGCGGAAAAAGACAGTTGATAACCAAAGGTGCGGTGGAGGAGATGCTTGCCATCAGCAAATTTGTGGAGATTGAGGGGCAGATTGAGCCGTTGACCGATGAACTCAAAAAGAGAGTTTTGCGTACCGTGGATGGGCTCAACGGCGATGGTATGCGTGTCATTGGGGTGGCACAAAAAACCACTTTGCCAAGTATGGATACCTTTGGGGTGGCGGACGAGAGTGAGATGGTTTTGTTTGGGTATTTGGCGTTTTTGGACCCACCCAAAGAGAGCACCGCTGATGCAATTTTGGCACTCAAAAAATACGGTGTAGATGTCAAAATTTTGACAGGAGACAACGACAAGGTCACTTTGACGGTGTGCAAACAAGTGGGATTGCAGGTCACGGGCGTGTTGCTCGGTGCCGATTTGGAAACACTCAACGATACACAATTGCGTGAGAAGGTGGAAAAAGTCAATGTCTTTGCCAAACTTTCGCCCTCGCAAAAATCAAGGGTGGTGCAAGCACTCAGAGACAATGGGCACATTGTGGGCTATATGGGGGATGGTATCAACGATGCGGCGGCGATGCGTACCGCTGATGTAGGAATCTCTGTGGATACCGCTGTGGATATTGCCAAAGAGGCGGCACATATCATCTTGCTAGAAAAAGATTTGATGGTCCTAGAAGAGGGTATCATTGAGGGACGCAAGGTATATGCCAATATGGTCAAGTATATCAAAATCACGGTGTCCTCCAACTTTGGAAATATGTTTAGCGTGCTGGCAGCCTCCGCCTTTTTGCCGTTCTTGCCAATGCTGCCCACACAATTGATTCTTATCAACCTTGTGTATGATTTGTCTTGTACGGCACTGCCTTGGGACAATGTGGACAAGGAATTTTTGCTCAAACCGAGGGCGTGGGAGAGTGCGTCTGTCGCCAAGTTTATGTTTTGGATAGGACCCACCAGTAGCGTGTTTGATATCAGCACCTATCTACTTTTGTACTTGTTTATTTGCCCACAAATGTTTGGTGGGCAATACAATGACTTGACACCCGAGACGCAAGAGCAGTTTGTAAGAGTGTTTCAAGCAGGTTGGCTTGTGGAGAGCATTTGGACACAGACACTTGTCTTGCACATTTTGCGAACCGCCAAGATGCCTTTTGCAAAATCTCGTGCATCCTTTGTGCTCACAACGATTACGGGCGTGTGTGTCGTGGTGGTATCCATTGTGCCGTACACCATTGTGGGAGAGTTGATTGGACTCAGTCCTTTCCCGCCCGTGTTTTATGCGTGGCTGTTGCTGACCGTTGCGGCGTATTTTACACTCGCATCGGTGGTCAAACATTTCTATGTCAAGAGATATGGCGAGTTGTTGTAACGAGTGCAAAAGAGGTGTTGGAGTGGCGTTGCAAAGTCGTAGATGGGCAGGTTGTAGGGCTACAAATAAATTTGGGGACAAAAAATTGATATGCTTGATTTGATTTTACAAAAACAAAATCTTGCCAAAACCCAAGAGGTGTTGGAGGGGTGTTGCAAAGCCGTTGACTTGGATGGCTTGCGGAAAAAAAGAGTGGAGTTGGAGACCGCTATCAACGCCGAAGGTTTTTTTAATGACACCAAAAAAGCGGCTATGGTCACGACCGAGATGAGCAAGGTGAGCAAAAAAATTGAAAGGTGTGAAAACTTTGCCAAGAGAGTGGCGGACTGCTTTGAGATGATGGAACTCCTCAAAATGGAGTATGATGAGGGCGTTGCAAGTGAGTTGCAAACCGAGATTGCCCTTTTGGGAGAGTCCATTGAGAGTTTGCACACGGAGACGATGTTGCGTGGAGAGTATGATGGCAACAATGCAATCATCTCCTTGCACGCAGGAGCGGGTGGGACAGAGGCACAAGATTGGGCGGCAATGTTGTATCGTATGTACAAAATGTACTGCGACAAAAAGGGATACACAACCAAAGAACTTGACTACATTGTGGGCGATGAGGCGGGTATCAAGGGCGTGACTTTTTTGGTCAGTGGAGAAAACGCCTATGGATATTTGAGTGCAGAAAAAGGCGTGCATAGACTTGTGCGGATATCTCCTTTTGATAGCAACGCAAGGCGACACACTTCGTTTGCGAGTATGGAGGTGATGCCAGAAATCCAAAATGACACCGCCATTGAAATACGACAAGAGGACCTCAAAGTGGACACTTATCGGAGTGGCGGTGCCGGCGGACAACATGTCAACAAGACAGAGAGTGCGATACGAATCACGCATATACCCACAGGCATCATTGTGGCGTGTCAAAATGAGCGGAGTCAAATCCAAAACAGAGAGACCGCTATGGGGATGCTACGAGCAAAACTGGTAGAAAAAAGAGAGAGAGAAAGACTTGAAAAAGCACAAAATATACAAGGTGCTCTCAAAAAAATAGAATGGGGTAGTCAAATCAGAAGTTATGTTTTTGCACCCTATACAATGGTCAAAGACCACCGAACCAATTTTGAAAACGCAAATGTGCACGCTGTGATGGATGGGGATTTGCACCCCTTTATTGTGGATTATTTGCAAAAAAAGAGTGCCGTGAGTGGCTAGAATAGGCTCTCGTAGTTTTTGAAATTTTTGGTTGGTGTGAGAAACAAGCCAAATACAAGAGGTTGTGTATGAAAATACTAGGAAAAATTTTTGTTTATATCATAGGCTCTATTATGTCGGTTTCTATGATTGCGTTGATAGCGGGTGAGTTTGTTTTGCAAAAGTACGCAGGGGTCGGTTGGACCCAAGTGTTTGGTATGTGGAATGACTTGACACACACCACACATAGGGACGCCGCCTACACAGAGGAGGATAGACAAGCACTCTATGCCGAACTTGACCAAAGCCTCTATCTCAAAACAGGCACCATCAATGAGCAAGTTGTGGATACACTCATAGAAAAATTTTACAGTGCCAAGACAGAGCAACAGGAGCAAGCCAGAGATGCGGATGCGGTGGTGAACTATCTTTTTGATGAGATTTTGACCACGCAAAATATGAATGAAGAGGCGTTGTCTCGGTTTGATTATAGGCACGACACCGTGTACAAAGCAAGATTGAGTGACAAATCTTTTGCAGCACTTTTGGACTCAATGATTGCTCGTTTGGCAAGCAACAAGTTGGGAGACAATCAAGACCTAAAACCGCTTGTGGACAGCGTGCACATTGTGGATTTGCGTATTGACAAAGCCTCTTATAGGCTGCCAAATGCCGACGGCGTAGTGCAAGACACAATGGTGACAAGAGCCTATATGCAAATAGGATTGCAAGGCAAAGCCGTCAAAGACCAAATCGTAGCCAAACTTGGGTTGTCAGGCATTGCAAAAAGTGCTTTGTTGATTGCCTTGGATTCGTTTATTCCCAATGATATCTATGCAGAGGCTTTGGTGGGGCTTGACCACGAAATACCCGTGCAGTTGGGGCTTGATGATTTGAGACTTGGAGAGCAATACGAGCAACTCAAAACGGTGATTGCGAAATTGACAAGCAGTGCGGGCAAGAAGATAGACCTTGATGAGATTGTGTCTACTCCAATCAACAAAGTGGTGGTGCCCGTCATCCAAGACACCAAAAAATATATTGATTTGACACAGTTCGAAAATCACTCGTTGGAGATTGATTTGTTGGGCACAATGCTCAGCATTGCCAAAATCAATGAGGGCGTAGACCCTGCCAACCAAATGACCTCAGAACAAGTGGTCTTGGCGCTCAAAGGATTGCACGACCGCTCTTTGGCACAGGGTGCCCAAGGTTTTGCCAATTGGTACTATCAAAAAGAACAAGATGGTAGTTACAGCCTTGACGATGTAGGCAACCCTATTGAGTATCAATATGGCGAGGCGTCTGCCTTGCAAGAGTACAAGACCGCCTTTGTGGTGGACAATGCTTTTGAGTACAGGTTGACCTTGCAAGACAAAATAGACCCAACCCAAGAGTATGCCTTTGTGGGCTATGCAACGGGTGCCGATGGCAACCGGGTGGATGTCACCAACGGGGGCAACCCAATATGGGATACAACACAAGTGGACGAGACGCAAACCAAGCAGACAATCCAAAACCTCCCTCTTGACTTTGACCAAGCCTTTGAACAAATGATGGCTTTCTTTGCACAAAAGGAGAGCGGAGGAGAGTATTTCAAATCTCAATTTGAGACCGCACCGATTTTGGCGAGATTTAGTGACTTTGTGGGAGAGATGGGCAGCAGCACGCCAGAGGAGGCTATCACCAAGGTGATGGAGGCGTTGACACTACGGGTTTATAGCAGTACAATGTTTGCCGTTGTGTCCGACCAAATGGATAATATTGTCAATACGCCAGAGATGCAAAATTTGCAAATCGTTTTGCAAAGCGTGGCCATCAAAAAAATTGGAAAACACACCACCCTGCTTTTGGGGATGTCCATCACATTGCAACCAGCAGAGAGTGGCAATAGCTCTTTTGCGAATCAACTCACCAAAGATGTGCAGTTGTCCGTGGAGATAGACATTACCGCAGGGATTGCGCCCAAGGACAAACTGCCTGATTTTATTGGGTTCAACGGATTGGACACGGAGGAGAGCAAGACGCTTTTGGATGTTTTCAAGGGGCGTGGCACGGGCGTAAGCGGGGATGTTTTTGCACCGCTCTCCAAAAACTTTGCAGATATTTTTGGCAAAGTGGGCACAAGTAGCCCGACTGGCAAAAGGCTCAACTTTGCGTTGATTGCACAAACAATCTAAAAGGCACTCCTTGCACTAGACAAAAACTTTGGATAGGGTTGGCAAATGTTTGTAAAAAAACTAGAAATCAAAAATTGGCGTAACTACGACCACGCTAGTATCACGCTTGACAAAGGTGTCAACATAGTGCTGGGCAACAATGCCCAAGGCAAGACCAATTTGATGGAGGCCGTGTATTTGTGTAGCGTGGGGCGTAGTGCAAGGACACCCAGAGACAAAGAACTCATCCAATGGGGACAAGCACAAAGTTATGTGGGTGCCGTGGTGGAGCGGCGACTGGGCTCTTGCAAGATAGAAATCATTGTGGATCAAAGAACCAACAAAAGAGTGGCGATTGGAGGGATACCCCTTGTCAAATTGGGCGAACTGATGGGCGAGTGCCGTTGCGTTTATTTTTCTCCGGATGAACTCAAAATCATCAAAGACGCTCCGAGTGAGAGACGCAAGTTTATTGACATTGCACTTTGTCAGATTTCCAAGCCTTATTTTTATGCATTGTCAGAGTATGGCAAGAATCTTGCCCAACGCAATAAATTGCTCAAACAGTACAAAACTTCGCAAGACACTTTGGATATTTGGGATGCGCAACTCGCCAAGGCGGGGGCAAAAATCATCAAAAGTAGGAGAGGGTTTGTGAGAGAGT
>WQZE01000035.1 GCA_009780875.1 Bacillota bacterium
GGTCTGAGAAAACAACGACCGCAACCAACTATGACCTATCCAACCTTGCCGATGGCAAAACCTACCAAATCAAAGTCAAGGCAACCAAAGGCAGCGTTGAGTCCTCTTGGTCCAACACCGTCTCCTATACTCCCGAACCCCCCAAGGTCCATGTCCAAGTCTCATTTGATGCCAACGGTGGTAGCAACTTGTCACAAACAAGCAAACAAGTAACTTTGGGCGAAACATACGGGGTGCTACCCACTGTTACCCCTCCAAGCGACCTATCCTTTGTGGGCTGGTTTGACGACAAGACAGGTGGCAACAAAGTGACCTCGGCAACCAAAGTGACCAACCAAAATGCACACACCTTGTATGCACGGTTTGGTGAAAAAGTTGTCGGTGATACAAGCCCCGATGCCGTGGAAGCCAGACTCCGCAATTATATGCCACAAGATTTGTATGAAACATTCTTCCCTGAACGGTATGGCAAATTTTCATCTTGGCACGAAAGTGAAGAAGATTATTATAGTTATGACCAACTCATCAAAGGCGTAAGAGAACTCGCCAATCGCAAACTTCGCAACATTCGTGAAAACATCAACCTAGGGGATGTGGGCAAAGTGTTTATCACAGACAAATCAACGGGTGTTGAGACAATGGTATTTGAAAGTGTTGATTTCAACGCAAATTCAACGGCCTTGTTTGAGACAATCGTTGACTATGGTTCTTTTATGGCGGATGGAGACGAGAACACACAAAAACGAGACCTTGCCGGATTTTTGGGACAAATTTCACACGAAACCAATCGTTTTGGTACAAGTTCCAACACTCGTGAAGGTGCACTTGGATTCCAACAAGAACTTAATCATAGCGACACTGCTGGCACTGAATACACCACACAAGACCAATACCCAGGCAGCAACACCTACAACCCTACCGCTTGCAAAAACTTCCCCCCAAACCTCAACAAATCATATCACGGTCGTGGCCCTATGCAATTGAGTTGGAACTACAATTACGGTTTGTTTAGTGCAATGTTTTTTGGTGACAAAATGGTACTCCTTGATGACCCAGGCATGCTTGCAAGAGATGGCAATGGAGACCTAGCCCTCGCAGCCTCGCTATGGTTTTGGATGACCCCACAAGGGCTCAAACCCTCTTGCCACGATGTTATTACGGGTGTATATCAACCCACCGCAGAGGATATTGCCGATGGCCGCACGGCTGATAAAATTGGATTTGGTTGGACCATTATTATTGTCAATGGCTACTATGAGGCGGAAACCTCCAGAGATGGTTCTGTAACCTCTCCCAACGGAAATTACAGTGGGCAAATGGATGACCGTATTCAATTTTATGAATTCTTTACAGGCAATGCGTGGAAGCCAACAGGCGGTATCCCAGGCGTGACTACCACAGGACTGG
The DNA here is from genome assembly GCA_009780875.1 of Bacillota bacterium. Classification (GTDB taxonomy): domain Bacteria; phylum Bacillota; class Clostridia; order Christensenellales; family Pumilibacteraceae; genus WQZE01. The sequence continues at coordinate 1,408 of WQZE01000035.1, forward strand.
AAGCCGACATTGACGGAGAGCAACTTGATACCGTAGGTATGAAAGCCTATGCGTGGTAAACCCAACAACTCCTCATATCCAACAAAAAGTGTATTGTACCAAAAGTGCAATACACTTTTTGCTTTGGCACACTCTGCCAATAAAAAACTTTCTTGTCATTTTTTGACCTGCCTGCATATATTATAGAGTTGTAAACCTTTGCAACCAAACAACCAAATTTTGTGAGGTGCCCTTTGTCCAAAACGCAAACAAAAACCGCCCCCTATCACTTTGTCTTGGACAAGGAGGATACAAGAACTTGTCTTTTGCAAGACACACTACAAAAAGCCAAATACAGCACTGAGATGCTCTGCTTTGCGAGTGTCCCCACACTCACCCCTGCAAACAAGCCAAAAACAAGCAAGCAAAAAGTGTACATACTCTCCCCCAAAAAGCAACTCACAAGTGATTTGTTGGCAAGCCTCTCTGACCATAGCCTGATCTTTGCCTATGCGTTGCCAAACGAGTGCAAGAGTCTTGTCACACAAAAAAATCTGACAATCCACACCTACGACAAAGACCCTTGGTTTTTGTACCAAAACGCAAACTTGACCGCTGAGGGCGTACTGGCACACTTGATACAAAACACAACCACCTGCCTTTCTGAGACCAGCACACTCATTTTGGGTGGCGGTCGCATTGCCAAGTGTTTGGCTCACTACCTCGCACCTTTTTGTGTGGCTACTTTTGTGACCAAAGACAAGACGGAGTCAGCCTATCTATCCACGACACGCCATTGTGTACACAACCCTCATCAATTGACCGCTCTCTTGCCAAAACAAGATGTCATCATCAATACCATCCCACACCCACTCCTCAAACCATCCCACTACAAAAAATGTCAAAAAAATGTTGTGTTGATAGAGTTGGCATCACAAAGCGGACTGGACCCAGCCACGGCAAGCAAATGTGGCATCACGGTCACAAGATTGGACGGAGTCCCCGCCAAGACAGCGTCCAAATCGGCTAGCAACCTCTTGCTTGCCTTTGTCACTCGCACGCTAGGTCTCTCTATGGAGTCTTGAAAAACACAACGCACGCCAAGGCTCTTTGATGCGTGTCAAACAATGCTCTCTATACGCCTTAAACACACTCCCCCAACTGCCTGCGTAACACGCTCCTCTTTATGGAGACCCACAAACACACAACAACCCCCTACGCAATCCACTTTTCAAAAGGAGAAAACAATGAAAAACAAAAGACTCGGACTTTGCATTACTGGCTCTTTTTGCACACTCAAAAGCGTGCTCCAAGTAGCCACCAATTTGTCCCAACACAACAAAGTCACCCCCATCTTGTCCTACAATGTACGGGACTTTGACACAAGATTTTTTGCCGCCAATGATTTCAGAAAACAATTAAAAATAGCCACAAAGTGTGATACTATCATTGACACCATTGTAGATGCAGAGCCCATTGGTCCCAACAAGCCTTTTGATATTATGCTGGTAGCCCCTTGCACGGGCAACACCTTGGCAAAGATGGCACACGGCATTGTGGACACCCCCGTATTGATGGCGGTCAAAGCACACACTCGCAATGACCTGCCCGTCGTTCTTGCGGTCGCAACCAATGATGCACTCTCCCACGCAGGGCAAAACCTGGGCAAGTTGTTGGACACAAGGTATCACTACTTTGTCCCAATGGGTCAAGATGACCCAAAACAAAAACCACGCAGTATGGTAGCAGACTTGTCATTGGTGGAGTCAACCCTTGACTACGCACTCAAAAGCAAGCAAATCCAACCCCTGCTCATCTGACTTTTTATCAACCAAAGGAGTTTTTATGTCCAGTCATATCTATGGAAAAATCAATTTGACCGCACAAACAGCGGTCTTGGATGCTGAACCATCTTGTCACCTTGCATCTATGTCCACCCCACAACACAACTATACGCTTTTGTTGTACGGGGATATTTTCAATACAACGCACCTCCGTGCAGAGGCTGCCAAGTATGACACACAGGCCACCGGGTATGACACCGCAAAAATTTTGCTCGTACTTTTTGCTCACCTTGGCAAAAAATCTTTTGCTTTGTTGGATGGTATGTACACCATCGCCATCTATGACAGCACTTGCCAAGGACTCACCCTTGTGCGTGATAGATTGGGGAGCCGGTCTTTGCTCTATGCCACCCAAGGAGATACCTTTGTCTTTGCAAGTGACTTTGCCACACTTTTCAAAAAAGGTGGCGTCAAGCCCGTTTTTGACAAAGCAAGTTTGCAACACATTTTTTTGCTAGGCCCCGCACACAACCCTACCAACGGAGTCTTTAAGGGTGTATCCGCCCTTGCCGCAGGGCACTTTGTCACCTATGGATTGGATGGAATCAAAACAGAAAAATACTGGTCACTCCAAACCAAAGATTTGAACGGTCTCACAGAGAAGCAAGCCGTAGACCAAACCCGCACACTCATCCAAGAAAGCATTGACCGCACGCTCTCTACGCACACTCCCCCTGCCATCTTTTTGTCTGGTGGACTTGACAGTAGCATTGTGGCGGCCGTGGCGGCCAGCAAGTACAACCGCACGGGGCAATCCTTGGACACCTACTCCATTGACTTTGAAGACAGCCAAAAAGACTTTTTGCAAAATTCCTTTCAACCCACGCTGGACCGTGACTTTGTGGGCACAATGGTAGAGCGGATTGGTTCCACCCAACACGACATTACCCTGTCCAATCAATCGCTCGCAGACACGCTCTATGAGACCGCTGTGCATAGAGGCTTGCCCGGTATGGCTGATGTGGATAGTTCGCTCTATTTGTTTGCCAAGCAAGTCGCCAAAGACAACGCCTTTGCACTCAGTGGAGAGTGTGCCGATGAAATCTTTGGTGGCTATCCTTGGTACCACATCAAAGAGATTCGGGATTTTGACGGTTTCCCTTGGTCAAGGTCTTTGGATATGCGTACACAACTTTTGCGTGGGTGCACCGAGAACACCGCCAAAGATTTTGTAAAAGCACACTACCAAGACACACTCCAAGGGATTGAGTACCACTCGACCGAGGATGACCTTGACAAACGCATACGACAACTTTTTGTACTCAATCTCTCTTGGTTTGGAGCAACGCTCCTAGAACGCAAAGAGAGAATGACCGTTGCAGCGGGTATCACCGTGCGTATGCCTTTTACGGATTATCGCTTGATTGAGTTTGCTTACAATCTCCCTTGGCAGCACAAAGCACTCCACGGCAGAGAAAAAGGGATTATGCGTGAGGCGTTTAGAGACACTTTGCCCACCGCTATTACCGAACGCAAAAAATCCCCCTTCCCAAAAACATATAGCACGGTCTATCTCAGTGCGGTCAAAAATCTCTTGATGCAAACCCTTGACAAGACCCCCGTACTCAAAGAGATTGTCAACACCACCTACCTAGACCACTTGCTCACCCTAGACCCAAACGACACCACACAGGCTCCTTGGTACGGACAGTTGATGCGTCTACCACAAATCTTTGCCTTTGTGGTGCAACTCGGTGCCATCATCCAAGAATTTGGTGTAGAGATAGAGTGACCGACCACCCCATCAACAAAGCATAACCCACAAAACTGAATACTACAAACAAAAAGACAGGCGTGATTGCTCCTGTCTTTTTGTTTGTATGCTCTATACTTGTTTTTATCGGTCTCGGCTATCAACCCACCACTATATTGTACGTGCCCCAAAAAGCATCTTGTTGATAGGCTTGTTGCGTCTCCACATTGGGCGTGTGAATCACCACTTTTGTATTGACCAGCACACCTTGATTTGGGTCATCTATGGTAAAAATATCTTTATATGCTACCACCAATCCATCATTGATATCTCTTTGCAAATACACATCTTTAAGTTTGAAAGTGTTTTGAAAAGTAGCATCTCTACCAACGCTTTTGTCACCCACAGACACCAATCTTTTTGGCAGCACCAAACTGGTCACATTCTCGCACGCAAATGCCGCCCCTGCAATCTCCAAATCCACTTGCTGGCTTGCGTCCGTGCTCTCCAAAAATACAATCTCTCCCAAGGTTCCCATATCACTAAACGCATTATCTCCAATAAACTCCACGGTGTGCGGTATCTCTACACGCACAAGTTTGCTTGCATTAAAAACAGAACTCTCAATGCGTTGTAGCCCCGTAGGCAAGTCAATCGTTTTGAGGGAAAGCGTCTTTCCAAAGGCACCCGACTTGATGACTTGCGAAGTGCTAGGCAAGGTCACCTTTGCCAACTTTTGACAATAAGCAAAAGCATCATCCCCTATGACTTTCACGCCCTCCCCAATGACCACCTCTTGAATTGTGGTGTTGTTGGCTGCGGTCGCATCCCAAAAGCCTCTCTCCAAAATCTTGGTGACCTCCTTGCCTTGGTACACGCTTGGGATTCTTATCACGCTTGGCATATTCTTTTTGTCTTTGGCTTGCACAGCCCATCCACCACTACCGTCATCCACAAAGTCCACATCCTTGTACACCACGCTCTCATCTTGCCACTGTGCATACAATGCCCCATCCGTGGCTTTGTCCCAAACACCGAGCCCCACTCCCTCGGCGTTGTAGTACTGTTTGCCTTGTCCATCCACACTGTCCCAAAAACCTACAAAAATTTGGCCAGTCAAAACGGGTATGTGCACGCTTTCCAGAGTGGGCAACGGCTTGTTGTAGTGGGTCACAATGTCCACTTGTATATCATCACTGCTCCCAAGCACAAACTCTCCACCATTGGCAAACAACGACACCGTGTAATCTTGCTCTTGCCAAACGGCATACAGCACAACAACATCGCCCTCCACAATGTTTTGTGTCTGTGAAAAGTCAACCTCTGTCTCATCCGCAAATTCTGCTTGACTTGCATCCGCACTTTGAGCCCATCCCAAAAAGTTGTCGCCCGTTTTGGTGTAGGCATTGGCACGCAAAGCACTTGGCACACTTGCGGTATGCAAACTCTCTGGCATAGCACCACCATCGGCTCCATTGCCCTCATATTGCACCGTATATTCAATGTCTTTCCACATTGCTACAAGAACCCCATCCCCATCCTTGTCCCACGCACTGAGCGGGTTGAGTGCTTTGTCATAGTATGGTACAGCGTTTGTGCCGTCTGCCAACGCAATGCCTACCAGCGTTTGTCCAGATTTTGTGAGCCCAATGCCCGACAATAGCGGCAACTCGCCCAAATAATTTACAGCAAAATCTCTGGCATCACTGGTCCCATCATCTCCAAAAACGCCGCCATTGGGGTCAATGGTGAGTACATACTCGGCACCCACCCAGCGTGCATACAAGACCGTGTCTTGGGTTTTGTCCCACACGCCGACACTTTGCATATGCTCATCATAGTACTGCGTACCGCCAAAATCTTTGGTATAAAAATACCCTACAAACTCAAATCCCTCTCGTGACGGTGCCGCCAATCCACTTGGCAACGGTTGCCCATAAGTTGCCACAAAAGTTTGCACCTCGCCCAATCCACCATTGGGGTCAAGCGTGACCGTGTACTCCTTGCTTTGCGGTGTCCACGAAGCATACAATACAATATCCTTGCCTGTACCAAAATCCGTGTCCGTCAATTGTGCCACCACGGCATCCAATCCATATTTGTTTTTGTGCCAACCCGCAAAATCCCAATCGGTCTTGCTTGCGTCTTGCAAAACGGTGGTCTCACCTTTTTTGTGTTTGCGAGGCGCATTGTCCGCAAGCACACCGCTCAAATCATCATAGTTGACATCCGCATAGTCAATACCAAACTCCGTGATTTTGGAGGTGTTGTCTTCATTGATTGTCTTGACAATATAGTACCCACCCACAAAAATCAACACCGAAACCATAAACCCGACAATAATTTTCAAAAACCGCTTCATAAATATGCTCCTGTGCACGCTTGTGTACACTCTCGTACCTATTGTATCACAAATGAGCCACTTTGTCAAGCACACACAGAAGACTGACCCATCACAACAATCTCTGCACTATCTCCATTTTGCTTTGAGAATCCCCCCACTCTTTTTGTCCCACAATCTTGTGGGTGCAAGCATGCTGTCATAGTACTCAATATTGGCAGTATCATAAAACCCAACAAAATCACCTTGCGACAAATCAATCTCTGAAAGGAGGTCTGGCAAATCACCCAAATAATCCACCTTTTTCATTCTTGATCCAGTGCTCCCATCTGTCCACTCGCCCCCGTTCAAATCCAAGGTCATATTGCTTGACCACCTTGCCCATCTCGCATACAGGGTGCTATCTGTGACTTTGTCGTACCTCCTTGCACTCCCCATATATTGCGTGTAATACTGCACCCCGCCACTCTCAGCGTCATAGTATCCCCAAAAATCATACAAGTCCTTGGTGGGTGCAGCCACCCACGGCATCTCGCCGCCTATTGGCACCCGCACACTATCTGCACCGCCCGTGCCCCCCATCTTGTCAAAAGACACCAATTTTTTCTCATCCACCGGCGGGTCAGGGGGTTCTGTTGGGTCTGTTACATCTGGGGGCTCTATTGGGTCTGGCGGGTCTACCACCTCCTCTTGCACACTCCACTTGGCATACACCTCTCTATGCCTTTCATCCACCATATTCTCACTGCCGCTCTCGGTTGATTGCACCGCCTCGAAATCCTCATCCGTCAATATCTCCACGCCCTCCTCACCATACGCATCTCTACACCACCCCAAAAAGTCAAAACCCACTTTGACAGCGTCCAGAAGCACGGTATCCTCGCCCCATATATGCACCAGTGGCGAACCCACGCCCAACACACCGCTAAAAAAATTGCCCTGACCCCATTCAATCCCATTTTCGGACACAC
>WQZE01000036.1 GCA_009780875.1 Bacillota bacterium
AATTTGGGGCAAAAGCACTCATCATCAATTGGCTAGGCAAAAGCAAAAAAGTCTCTTTGGCAATTGAGCAAAATTATTTGCGTAGTTTGCCCGTCAACTCTGAGGAAGGTGCTCCTTTGGGAATCGGTCTTTGGTACGAAATGTATATCAATGACCCTGTTGCCTATCTTTTTAGAAACTCCAATCCAAGAGGTTCTTTGGCTGCCAATGTATCCAACTCAACCGTCAAATGCCTCTCCAATATGCCACTCTCAGATTTGATGATTCAACGACACGAAATGAGTCGCCCTGTCCGCAAAGAAGTATCCGAAAAAAGCGAGGAATGGGGTTACAAACTTGGCTCTTGCTATATCCGCAAAGTGCATTTTCGTGACCACAATATGATTTTGCAAATACAAAACAAGGTTGTCAATCGCTTGCGACAAGTGACCGCTGCCATTTTGCAAGATGGTGCCAATCAAGTCAATGTCATCACCAGTGCAGCCGAAAAAACGGCGGCCGTAGATTTTGGTAGAGCGGCCTCCATTCGCCCCCAAATTGTGGGTGCAATGCTCAAAGAGGTTTCTACCGACAAGACGGTCTGCGATGCCTTTTTTGAGTGTCTAGAAGTCAAAAGAATTGTGGACAACAATATCCCTATCAACATTATGACCGAAAAACTTTCTTTAATGCTCCCCAGCAACACCAAAAAAATACACACAAAAAAGAAATAGTTTGTTGTGGGAATAAACAAAACAGGCAACGATGCGTTGTCTGTTTTGTTTATACCATCCTATCTCAATCAAATCGCTCCTCAGCAATCATCCTTGTTGTTGACCCGCCAAATACAACGATGCCTGCAAAAGCCCTTGTGCATCTCCCAAATCATATCGCCGCCCTGACATCACTGTTGCATAGATTTGTGGGCACAGTTTTTGCAAAGCATCCGTAAACAAATACTCTCCATTTTTGGCAGGTTTACATTGCCTCAACGCCTCAAAAATTTGTGGTGTAATGACATATTTTCCAATGCTTGCAAGCCGTGAAGGTTCTTTGCCTTTGGGCGGTTTTTCTACCATACCAAAGCATTGATACAATCCATCTGGCAATGCAATCTTGGATTGCTTGGCATCTTGCACGGCTACCACGCCATACTTTTCTATCTCTGCCCCCAAAATGGTCATCACGCCCACGGTCACGCCGCTCGTTGCATCATAGGCTTTTGTGAGGTCTGTGACCCAGTCTCCAAACACAATATCATCTCCCCACGACAAAAGGCAAGGGTCGTCCGACACAAAGTCTTTGGCAAGGTTCACCGCATCCCCACTCCCTTTGGGCGTCTCTTGCTCTACATAAAAAAACTTGGCTTTGTCCAGGATTTCTTGCAATTGTAGTGCTGTGTGGGTATCTCCTTGTTTTTTCAAATATGCAATGGTCTGCTTGGTCAAAGCGTGGTTTGAAAAATATTCCTTGATAGCACTCTTTTGAGGACTCACCACAAAGCAAATTTCATTCACACCTTGGGCAATCAAGTCATACACAAGATAGTGCAACACCGGCTTACCAAAGAGAGGCAACATTTCTTTTGGCAAAACACTCGCCACGGGATAAAATCTTGTGCCCAATCCGCCACACGGCAACAATGCTTTTTTGATTTTTGATTGTTTATTCATATCTTTACTACCATTATACTTGAATCCACTCCCTTTTGTCAACGACTTGCACCTCTTTTTTTATACAAAAAAAGATATGCCTGCTTGACATATCCCTTTTTTTTGCGTTGGGAGTTGATGTTAGCCCTCTACTGGGATAATGGTCACCACATCCAACGGTTTGTCTGGCAAGGCAGTTTGCACAATATCTTGTATTTGTGCAACTTGCTGCGTGTTGAGTTCGCTTGCTTTGACAATAATGTTGACATTCTCGGTGGTGTTGGTCACCACGGCATCGCTAAAACCTCTTGCCTTGATGAGGCTCTCCACTTCCAACTCTTTTTCGCTGCTGCTTGCGATGGCAATTTTTTTTGCATTTGCCTCATCAATTTCGGATTGACTGCTTGCAGGATTATTGATGACACTGTCCAAAATAGCCAGTGTCTCCTGGCGGTCAGCAATCCGCATTGCACGGTACATTGCAAAAAAATCACCGTTTTGCTCGCCATTTGCATCATCTGCATTGGCGTCCGTATTCATTCTATTGAGTACAATATTGAGCACGCCCGTAAGCACGAGCAATGCAACCATACCAAACAGAATAAAAACTTTCTTTTTCTTTGTTAACATAAGACCGTTCTCCTCTTGTTGCCCAATGGTTTGTGGACAACATAAACCATACCGTATTATATTAGGCAATGTGCATAGATATGACAACCAATTGTACAAGTTTTGTTACCCTACAAAAACAACCCCAGCAAACAAAATCGCTAGGGTTGTTTTTTGATAGATACAAATACTGTTTTTCAAAAAGTATCTTTGCTCGTTACATTGCCTCCAAAAGCATTTTGTCAGCAATCAAAGCAATAAATTCTCCATTGGTGGGTCTATCATTTTGTGTATAGACTTTGACTCCAAACAAGGTGTTGATATTTTCAATCCGTCCTCGGTTCCAAGCAACCTCTATGGCGTGCCTTATCGCTCTTTCTACTTTGCTTGCACTGGTTTCATATTTTCCCGCAATCATTGGATACAACTTTTTTGTGATACTATTGATAATCTCAGGATTGTCAATGGTCAACTTGATGGCCTCTCGCAAAAACTGATATCCTTTGATATGGGCTGGAATACCCACGGTAATAAAAATATTGCTAATCTTTTCGTCTACCTTGTAATTTTTTCCGTTTCTCACAAGTTTGTTTTGAAAACTAGGTTCCTCTTTTTGGGAGTACAAGGCTCCCACTTCTTGCGTATTTTTGCCCACAGACACAACAGGCTTGCCCTCTACTATTTGCATTTTTGCTACAAGTTGATTGATATCATATGGTTTCAAAACATATTCATCCGCCCCTAGGTCTATCGCTTTTGCAATGAATGCATCTCTTGCCAATGCACTTAGCACAATAATTTTTATCTTATGTATACTACTCACTTTTTCAAGCAACCAGTATCCATCAAATTTTGGCATCACAATATCGGTCACGACTATATCCGGCTTTGTTTCGTTGATAATATTGAGTCCGGTCTGTCCATCACTTGCAATCCCCACTATCTCAAATCCCTGAGACACAAGTTGCTCGCTCAGTTTGGACAAGACCTCTTGGTCATCATCCACCAGTACGACTTTTTTCACAATAGCCCTCCTTGTTCTTTAAAGTAAACCCCATTAAAATTATCCTCCTTTTTGATTAGAATTCAATAAATTTTGAATAAATTCAACAACCAATCACAACAGTTACATTATAGCACAAATTATAACAAAACTCAATTATTTTTGTTGCAAATTCTTTGCCAATTTTTTCCTTTTTTGTCTACTCTTGTCAAATTTTGTACAAAAAGTACGAAAAGCAATTTTATTCTCTTCTTTCAATCATTTTGTGCTCAGTTTGCCCATATTACTACAAAAAATCTCTTGCCGATTTGTGACCGACAAGAGATTCTTCATATTTATTTGTCAAACACGGTCACCTTGGTTGCATAGGCGTACCTGAAAAAATGGTCAAACTCCAACGGGAGTGCTAGGGTTGAGATTTTTCTTTTGAGGACACTCCCACAAAAAATGGGAATCATCTCAAAATAAGCATCATAGGACCTTTCTTTTTTGATGTCTATGGCGACTTTGCCAAAACTGTGCACAATATTGTCAAAGTCATATTTTTTGTCAATACTTGCAATGAGATATTGTATATGTGTCTCTATGGGGTCCTTGGGCACAAAAAAACAATGTTGTGCCCCCTCTTTCAACTTTTTGAGCACACCCGCATACATTTCACATTCCAAACAAAAAAATTCCAAGATGGATAGAGGCAAACGACAATAGCGTTCTGCTGTATACTTTTTTGTTTTGAGGTCTTGCAAAATCTCCTGTGTCTGTGGTAAAAGTGCACTTGCTTGTTTGCTCACGGCAAAAAGCGTATGAAATGTATGGTCCAGTTTGCCCACCTCCTCTTTACACTCATCTATTTGTGAAAAGAGAGGGATCGTATCATTCTGTCCAAGCAAAGCGTGTGTCTGTTGCAAGCATTCTATTGTTTGTGGTGTACAGACAAAATGCGTGTCATCACAAATGGGCATATATACCTCCATTGTGTCACCCAATAACTTTTTCCAGACAACCGATTGCTTGGATAACTCAATCAACGCATCCATTTTTTTGTGTGTACAAAAGGCACTCGGCAAAATTTGCACAATGTCATACAAAGCGTGTGCAAAAAACAAGTGGTATGCCATAGCACTTTTTATAAACTTTTCTCTAACCATACTACATATAGATTATGAGTTGCGTCGGCTATTTATGTTTGTCAATATTGGATATTTTTGCAAAATCCCTTGTCTTTTGTACCGCAAATATGGTATTATATTTGTATGACAAAAAAATCAAATTTGCAAAAGAATCTTTTGACGCTTACACAAAAAGATTTTTATAGACTAGAACTTGCCACGCCACATCTTTTGTCTGGCAACTTTGCCAAAAACTGTGATACTCTTTGTGCTTGTATCACACAAGCACAAAAAAATGGCACCGATATTTTGGTCTTGCCAAAAAAAGCATTGAGTGGTGTAGACTGCTTGGCAATGACCGGTTATGCCTTTTCAAAATCCCCACTCATTGAGTCAATGAAACGCATTTTGGAGACCTCCAAAAACTGTGACGCACTTCTTGTCATACCGTTTGCGTGGGTACATTGCAATCAAATTTTGGACATTGCGTGGATTGTGCACCAAGGTCACACCCTCACACTTGCAAGCAATGCACCCTTGCCCCTAGATTTGCCTCTGCACGACTTTACGCTTGCTCCTGGATTAGATTTTTCAAACCAAGTAGTGAGCATTGACAACAACTGCCATTTGCTCATCAACTTTTGTGACGACCATACCGACTTGCTTGCCTCACTTTCAAAAAAATCTTTGCAAGGTGTCCATTTGGTTCTACACCTGAGCAGTGCGGTCTCTCTGAGTGATTCGGTGCCACAAGCCATTGACACTCTCAAAGTGCTTTCCAAGCAGACAAACACCGCCCAAGCATACATTGCCAATCACCCCCTAGACAGTGCCTACGGCACGGTATGCAGTGGCGACAAAATCATTGTAGAATGTGGCGAACTTTTGAAAGCAAGTACACTAGACAGTGGGAGCCTCTTTGCTGACATTGATATTGCATTTGTCCGTCACGCAAAACAACATAAAACAACCCAAGTGTTGCATAACAGTAATGCGTGCCTAACCCCAGTATCACAAAATACCCCACAAAAATTGGACCGCATCTTTGACCCACATCCCTTTGTTGCCCCTGCCACAAGCAATGAACACATCTTGGACTCATTGGTACTGGGAGTCTATGCCAAAATGCAAGAATTGCACACCCCAAAAGTGATTTTGGGATTGAGCGGTGGGCTTGATAGCACAATGGTCTTGCTTGTTTGCCAAAGATTGTTTGACAAATACAACCTGCCATCCAAAAATTTGATAGCCGTATCAATGAGTGGTTTTGGTACAGGCGGTCGCAGCGAAAAAAATGCACATACCCTAGCAAACGCACTGGACACAACGCACCTGCAAATAAGCATTGTAGATGCGGTCACCCATCATCTCAAAGACATTGACCACAACGGTCAGCCTGATACAACCTACGAAAACGCACAAGCAAGAGAGCGAACACAAATTTTGCTAGACCTAGCCAACAAGCACGGTGCCTTGCTTTTGGGTACAGGCGACTTGTCAGAGATTGCACTCGGATGGTCCACCTATGGCGGTGACCAGTTGGCACAATACAATCCAAACTCCGGACTCACAAAGTCGCAAATACGAGCACTGGTTGCCTATATTGCAAAAAATCACACCAACTCGCTTGTATCACAAACGCTCAATGATATCCTAGACGCACCCATCACGCCCGAACTGATTGCGGGGCAAGACACGGAGCAGTTGATTGGACCTTATGCTTTGCACGACTTCTTTTTGTATCACTTTTTGTATCGTGGTGGCACGCCCACCAAAATTTTTGGTTTGGCGACGACCACCTTTGCAAACCACAAAAAAGAAGATATCAAAAAACATCTCAAACTGTTTTTTACTCGTTTTTTTGCCAATCAGTTCAAACGCAAATATGGTTGCGACGGTATCAGACTCTTTGAGATTGACTTGCTCTCCAATCTCCATCTCAATGCAAATTTTGACCCATCCACCTTGCTTTTGGAACTTGACAAAATCTAATCTATAAACAGCAATGACTTATTTTGACGAACGAAACAAAACAATGCTTGATAGACTGCAAGTTGTCTTGGAGGACTTGCCTAGATTTTGTATTGAGTTTTTTATTGGCGTACAAAACCGCACGAGCCCTCTCACACGGCTCAACTACGCCTATGACCTGCGAATCTTCTTTGTTTTTTTGGCGGAGCGAATTTTCAAAAAAAATCTGAGCGGCATCTCTTTGTCCGACTTGCAATCTTTGACCGCCTTTGATATAGAACTATTTTTGGACCATCTCAACAACTATACGCTGGACGGCAAAAGCAGTCATTGTGGTGAAAAAGCCAAAGAGCGGAAACTTGCCACCATTCGCAGTTTTCTCAAATATTATTACAACAAAGACAAATTGACCTCCAATGTAGCCACCAAAGTAGAAGCACCCAAACCGCATACAAAAAATATTGTAAGACTTGATGTGCACGAGGTATCCAAACTACTCAACACCATAGAACACGGTAGCACCTCGCTTACCAAAATGCAAGCAGCATATCACACCATTACTCGCTTGCGTGATTTGGCACTTGTGACACTCTTTTTGGGGACAGGTATACGGATTAGCGAACTCATCGGCATTGACAACGATGATATGGATTTTGAAAATCTCAGTTTTGTGGTAACACGAAAAGGCGGCAACAAAACCATTCTCTATTTTAGTGAAGAGGTTTGCAAGGCATTGCAAGACTATGTTGATTGGAAAAAACAACAAATGCAAGATGGTACCAATCTAGGACTCTGCCTACAACAAAACAAAGCCTTTTTTGTGTCCTTGCAAGGCAACCGAATCTCTCAAAAAGCGGTGCAAAATCTTGTAGCCAAGTTTTGCAAACTTGCAAGCCCGCTCAAAAAAATTTCACCCCACAAACTCAGGTCCACCTTTGGCACCCACTTGTACCAAACCACGGGCGATATCTATGTAGTGGCAGAGGTGCTTGGACACAAAGATGTCAACACCACCAAAAAGCACTATGCACAATCTAGCGAGCAAATCAAACGCAACGCCTCCACCGCACTTGTCTTGCGAGAGCCCAAAGACTGACCCACCATACCTCTTTATGTACACAAAAAAGGCCAACCGATTTGTACGGTTGGCTTTTGATTTTATCTCTTTTTTTTGAGGAGTCTTGTGAGCATTGGGTTTTGTGTTTTTGTGCGTCCAAGATTTTGTGAGTCTCCCCACTGTGTGTTTTGCGGACTCTGGTTTTGGTTATCATATCCACCTGCACCTCGTCCATACTGCCCTGGATTCCAATCTTGTCTATTTGGTTGCCACTGAGAGTCTCCTCTCCAACCGGTTTGTCTCCAATCTGTTTTGGGGATGTTGGGTGTCGGCTGAGGTGGTTTTTGCCAAGCATTGCCCGACCTGTTTTGCCAATTGGCAAAGGCAAGAGCAGAGTCTGCCAATCTATTGCTGTCCGTCCTATTGAAGGCACTGCTTTTGGGCAAAATTTGCTCTTCTACCCCGTCTACACCGCTATCCCAATCATAACGAACGGTCTTGCCATCCACACCTTTGTACTCGCTTTCCGCTCTGCCGGATTTTTCGGTGCCAAAAATTTCACGGTTGACATTGTACACATACTCATAAGAGCGTGCCACTCCACCATAACCAAATTTATCCTTGTTGAGCGCCTCCAAAAAACTGGTGCAATCTTGGTAGCGATTTTTTGCATATACTGACAATCCCTTCATCAGAGCCACCTCTTGGGAGGGGGTAATCTGTGCACCCAACAAAGATGGCTTGACAAGTCCATCCTTGAAAAGTCTTTGGATACTTTCGGGTG
>WQZE01000037.1 GCA_009780875.1 Bacillota bacterium
AAGTTGCGGCACCCAAAGCAGAAAAGAAAGTTGCTGACAAGGCGACTAAACCTGCTGAGAAAACTGAAAAAGTCGCAAAGCCTGTCGCTACAAAGCCAGCGACCAAAGCGACCGCTGAAAAGAAACCTGCTGTCAAAGTAGAAAAAGAAAAGGCAACCAAAGAGCCTGCAAAGAAAGCGGCTCCCAAGGAAGCAAAACCGAAAGAAGCAAAAGAGCCAAAAACAAAAAAATAATTGTAGCAGACACCACGATACCAAGAGAAAGGTGAATAGATATGCCATTGATTCCAAATAGAGTAAAACGCCGCCGTGTACACAGGGGCAGAATGAAGGGCAATGCCAACAAGGGCAATGTGATAGCGTATGGCGATTATGGGCTTATGGCTTGTGAGTCAACTTGGATTACCTCCAATCAAATTGAGGCAGCCCGTATTGCTATGACCAGATATATCAAGCGTGGTGGAAAGGTTTGGATTGATATTTTTCCACACAAGCCAATCACACGCAAACCTGCTGAGACTCGTATGGGTAGCGGAAAGGGTAGCGTTGATTATTGGGTTGCAGTGGTAAAACCAAATCGCATTATGTTTGAAATGTCAGGGGTAAGCGAGGAGATTGCCAGAGAGGCTATGCGTCTTGCATCACACAAATTGCCTTGCAAATGCAAGTTTGTTGCCAAGGGCAATGAGCCTGGTGCCGTGGTTGTAGAAGAAAAAAGCGACAAAGACGCCAAACAAGAGGCAAAAGTGGACGCCAAAACAACCGCCAAAAAAGATGTGAAAGCACCTAAGGATGCCAAAGTGGCTAAGGGAGGCAAGTAATGAAACCAAATGAATTTAGAGATATGACAGATGCTCAACTCAACACCAAACTTGCAGACCTAAAAGCAGAGTTGTTTGGATTGAGATTCAGCCACGCAACAAGACGCCTAGAAAACCCAAAGCAACTTGTCAAATGCAAAAAAGACATTGCTAGGGTCAAGACAGTGATGAGAGAGCGTGAGTTGGCGGTAGCAAAAAAATAGTTACTGTTGGGAAATTTGTGATTTGATTTGTCAAATTGCAAAGGAGACACAGTCATAAATGATTACGGAGTTTTTGAGATGGCTAATGTAGCAACCAAAGCGGTGTCCAAGGTGGAGACCCTAGATAGAAATGACAGAAAGGTGCGTGAGGGAGTGGTTGTGTCCGACAAAATGGACAAGACCGTCGTTGTTTTGATTAGGTCAAAACAAATGCACCCTTTGTACAAAAAGACAATCAACAAGTCAAAACGCCTCAAAGCACACGATGAAAACAATGAGTGTGGGATAGGGGATACCGTGGAGATTGTTGAGACACGCAAATTGAGCAAAGACAAATGTTGGAGAGTCTCAAAAATCATTGAGAAAGCAAAATAGACCACGACAAAATAGATTTTGTTTGGTAGTTTGGTTTTGGTTTGTGTGGCGGATTGCTTGCAAGTACAACTCCAAATAGAAAAAAAGCCCTACGGTTGGGCAAGAGGTTACAATGATACAACCACAAACATATTTGAAAGCAGCGGACAATACAGGTGCAAAAGAAATTATGTGCATTAGAGTACTGGGCGGTTCGTTTAGGCATAGTGGCAATATTGGCGATGTAATTGTTGCCAGTGTCAAGTCTGCCAACACAGGTGGCGTCGTCAAAAAGGGTGATGTTGTCAAGGCAGTCATTGTCCGCACACACAAAGGTTTGATGCGTGAAGATGGTAGCCATATCAAATTTGATGACAATGCTGCCGTAATTATTGACAACAACAAACAACCCAAAGGTACTCGTATTTTTGGACCTATTGCGAGAGAGTTGCGTGAAAAAGATTATATGAAAATTATTTCTTTGGCACCAGAGGTTATCTAAGATGACAGAGATGGTTTGTGTGTTGTGGATGGCAAAGAGTTAAAGACAATTTAAATTTACGATGTTGTACGCTGCAAGGTGTGCGAGTAGGATTGTGACGGCATAAGCAATTTTGTGTTTTGCACGAATAGCAAGTGCATTGTTCTGAGGGGCAATATGAATAGTTTGCATGTAAAAAGAGGTGATACCGTGCTCGTTTTGGCGGGCAAGGATAAGGGCAAGATTGGCAGAATTTTGGCTGCCGACCCATCTAGCCATAGGGTACAAGTGGAGAATGTGAACACCATCATTCGCCATCAAAAACCAAGGGGTGCGGGCGAACAAGGTGGTCGCATAGAAGCTATCGGTTTTATTGATAGCAGCAATGTGATGGTTGTTTGTGGTGCGTGCTCCAAGCCTACACGGATTGCTCACAAAGAGATAGATGGCAAAAAAGCACGGGTATGCAAACATTGTGGTGCGTCGCTTGATGTCAACAAACTAGACAAAAAAGGCAAGAAGAAAAAAGACGATAAACCAAAGAAAACCGAGAAAAAGGTTGAGAAAGCGGAAGTTAAACCAGAGAAAAAAGTAGAAGCCAAAGTAGTTGAAAAGGCTGATAAAAAAACGGAAAAAGTTGCAGCCAAAAAGACAGATGACAAGAAAAAGGTAGACGACAAAAAAGCCGAAAAGAAAAAAGAAGAGAAACCAAAAAAATAAGTACCAAACAATCAAAGTTTACAGGTAGCATTTGCAGATTTTGATTTGCAATGGGCCAAGGAGATTATATGGCTGAGAAGAAGGATCAGGTTGGTAAAGCAACTCCAACCGATACCAAAAAGGTGAAAGCGACCGATGCAAAAGCGGATGCAAAAACCACCAAAACGACAGCACCCAAAGCGGATGCAAAAGCAACCAAAGTAGTAGCCAAGGCTGACACAAAAGTGGCAGCACCCAAGGCAGACGCAAAAGTTGCCAAGACTCCTGCTGTCAAGGCAGAGAAGGCAACCGCTACCAAGGCACCCAAAGCAGAGAGCAAAAAGGTTGAAACCGCCAAAAAAGTGGCAAGTGATGCCAAAGCAAATGCGGAACGACTCAAAGATAGTGCAAAGACAGCCAAAGCAAGTGCAGCAAGCAAAGTGACGGCTGCCAAAGCGGATGCAAAGGCAAAAGTTGAGCCCAAGGCAAATGCCAAAGCAGAGAGCAAGCCGGTCAAGGCAGCGACCAAAGAGGCTGCAAAGCCAGCGGTAGCAGCCAAAGTTGCCGATGCAAAAGCCAATGCCGAACTCCTCAAAGACAAGGCAAAGACCGCCAAAGCAAGTGTTGCTAGCAAGGCAACCGCTGCAAAAGCAGAACCCAAAGTGGCAACCAAAACGGATGCTAAACTTGTGGTGGCAAAAGCGACCGAAAAACCTGTTGCAAAAACTCCGGTGGCACCTGTTTCCCAAGTTGCTGTTGATACAAAAACAACAAGCAAAGTAGAATCCAAAGTGGTTGCTCCTAGCAAAGAGAGCAAGCTGGCTGCAAAAGTTGAGACAAAGATAGAGACAAAGCCGGTTGCCAAGGCTGTGCCTGCAAAGCCCGAAGTGGCAAAAGTGGAGCCAAAAGTTGCTCCCAAAGCAGAAGTTTCCAAACCTGCTGCAAAAGCGGAAACCATCAAGGTGGGGATGCCAAAGCAAAAGCGTGGTCGTCTCAAACAAAGATACAACAAAGAAATTTTGCCAGCACTCAAAAAAGAGTTGGGCTACAAGAACCAATACCAAGTGCCCAGACTCAACAAGATTGTGCTCAATATGCGTCTTGGCGATATCAAAGACAATTCCAAGAGTGTGCAAAACACAATCACGGATTTGACGGCGATTGCAGGACAAAAGGCGATTGCTGCCAAAGCAAAAAAATCTGTTGCAAACTTCAAAGTGCGTGAAAACCAAATTATTGGTGCCAAAGTTACCATTCGTGGAGAAAGAGCCTATGAGTTCTTTGACAAGTTGGTGAGTGTGGTGTTGCCTCGTATCAGAGACTTTCACGGTGTTCCTTCTAGGTCTTTTGATGGTCGTGGAAACTATTCTATGGGTATCAAAGAGCACATTGTTTTCCCTGAGATTAGTTATGAACTTGTGGAAAAAGTAAGAGGAATGGATGTGACCATTGTCACAACAGCACAAAATGATAATGATGCAAAGGCATTCTTGGACAAGATGGGTATGCCTTTTGCAAAAAAATAACCACAAAATCCCAAGGGTGTGCACACAAGAGTGACGCAACGCCGTACAAGGAAAGCGTGGAAAGACGAAATCGGTTTGATGGACGATAGGAGTTAGAATTATGGCCAAGAAGGCGATGATAAACAAACAACAACGCACGCCAAAATACAAGACAAGGGCGTATACAAGGTGCAATATTTGTGGTCGTCCACACTCTGTGCTTCGCAAGTATGGGATTTGCCGTATTTGTTTTAGAAACCTTGCTTACAAAGGGCAAATACCAGGAGTAAGAAAGGCAAGTTGGTAGTAAGATAGGGGAGTGCATTTTGTATTTGGTACAAAATGGATGCCAAAAGTCAAAAAGAGACTTGAACCAAGAGTTTTGACGATAGGCTGTTCTCATTGAGATTTAGTAGAGAAAACAAACAGAACGCTAGACTTGCCAAGAGCAAGTATATGGAGTAAAAAGTTATGGTTATCACGGACCCAATTGCAGATTTGTTGACAAGAATTCGCAATGCACAAACAGCCAAAAATGATGGTTGCAGCGTGCCTTATAGCAAAATCAAAAAGGATATAACTCAAATTTTGCTAGATGAGGGTTATATTGCGGCCTATGATGTGACAGAAAACGAAGGGCATCAAAACATTAGCATTCGTTTCAAGTACGGTGCAAGGTTTGAAAAAATTCTAACCAATCTTAAAAGAATCTCAAAGCCTGGATTGAGGGTTTATAGAGAGTGCAAAGATTTGCCAAGAGTTTTGGATGGATTGGGAGTTGCAATCATTTCTACTTCCAAGGGCGTGATGACCGACAAAGAGGCACGCAAGCAAAATGTAGGTGGCGAAGTGCTGTGCTATATTTGGTAGTGTCATTGAGACATTGCCGTTGCAACCCGCCCCGGCAACTTTGGTTGTCACAAGTCATTGTTTGGTACATTTTGCAAGCAAGAACACAAGAGCGATACAGTGTGATTTTTCACAGGAGTAAAAATTATGTCAAGAGTTGGTAGGCAAATAATCAACATACCCGACAATGTAAAGGTTGGGTTTGCAGACAAAGTGGTCAAAGTAGATGGACCGCTTGGTTCTCTTTCGCAATTGATAGATTCAAGGCATATAGACCTTAAATTTGAGGGAAAGACACTCACGGTTGTGAGGACAAGTGAAGATAAAGCGACCAAATCAAAACACGGTTTGTATAGAGTGCTTATCAACAATATGGTGGAGGGCGTGCAAAAGCCTTACACCAAAACCTTGGTGGTCAATGGAGTCGGTTACAAAACTGCGGTTGCGGGCAACAAGTTGACAATGAATATTGGGTTCAGCCATCCAGTGGAAATCTTGGCTCCTGAGGGAATCAAAATCACTTGTGTGACACCTACCGAAATCAAGGTAGAGGGAATTTCCAAAGAGATGGTGGGTGCGGTGGCTGCAAAAATTAGGGCAACAAAACCAGTAGAGCCGTATCATTTGTATGGAATACGATATAGCACCGAGCAATTGACCAAGAAAGAAGGTAAGACAGCCGGCAAATAAGTCTGCATAGCAATAATGCTTGTATGCAACAAGGTTGCTTGGTGGTGATTTTGCCAACAAATGGGAGTGCTTTTTATGGGAATGAATAAAACAGAGTCCGTATGTCAATCGTGTGCTATGCCACATATGACACCTGACCAGTTGGGTACAGAGGCGGATGGTAGTTTGTCACAAGATTATTGCAAACATTGCTATCAAAATGGGAAATTCGTGGTGTACAATTCACTAGAAGATGCCATTGCTGATAGTGTAAATTATGCAAAACACGCAGGACTCTCAGAGGAGCAAATGTTGCAGTTTGCAAAAGCGACTTTGCCGGGTCTCAAAAGATGGAAATCCTAGAAATCAGGTTCCCGACCAAGCAATACAAACCAAAAGTAAAGAAAAAAATCAATGTACCAATAATGTCCATTGTGGAGTTAGTTATGATACAACTAAAAAACAAAAATGATAGCAGAGTAAAAAGGCGTAAACGCATTAGGGACAAGGTCAATGGCACCAGCCAAGCACCAAGACTCAGCGTGTTTAGGAGCGATGAGCATATTTATGCTCAATTGATTGACGACACAAAGGGCGTAACCCTTTGTGCAAGCAGCACAATGGCCAAAGGACTCAAACTCAAAGGTACAAAAAGCCAAAAAGCAAAACTTGTTGGACAAGAAGTTGCCAAAAAAGCAATTGCCAAAGGTATCAAGGCGTGCGTGTTTGATAGAGGTGGCTATGTGTATATGGGGCGTGTAAAGGCTTTGGCTGAGGGTGCAAGAGAGGGTGGATTGCAATTCTAAGGTTTTGGGATTGTGGCACATTGATGATGGTTGGAGACAACCGACAACTAAAAACAAATTATTATTGTTGAGCAAAAAATTTTGGAGAGACCAAGATGGCAAAGAGAGAAAGGGAAGACAGAGCCGACAAACCAGATGACGGCATTAAGAGCAAATTGGTTGCGGTCAACCGTATCACCAAGGTGGTAAAGGGCGGTCGTACGCTTCGGTTTAGTGCACTTGTGGTTGTTGGAGATGGCAACGGCAAGGTTGGTGTCGGTATGGGCAAAGCCGCCGAGGTTCCCGATGCAATCAGGAAGGCAGAGCAAGTTGCAAGGCGTACAATGATTAGCGTGAGTCTTGCGGGTGATACCATTCCACATCGCACTTATGGCAAATTTAGCAGGGGCTATGTTCTCTTGATGCCAGCCAAAGAGGGTACAGGTGTCATTGCGGGCGGGAGCGTTCGTGCGGTCGTTGAGCTGGCAGGTATCAAAAACATTACTACCAAAAGTTATGGTAGTCGCAACCCAATCAATGTGGTGAAAGCCGTATTTGAAGGGCTCAGAGGGTTGAGAACGCCTGAAAAAGTGGCGGCTATGCGTGGCAAAACGGTTGATGAAATTTTGAATTAGTATGCTTATAGCGGTGTAACCCTAATTCTGATAGGGAATGCCAAAAGAGCAATCAATGTAATTTTGGTACAATGCATCGCAAAGATGGATTGTACCGGCGTGAGGAATTATGGCAGTAGCAAAAAAAGATAGTGGCAAGCAACTCAAAGTTACTTTGCTCAAAAGCACCAATGGTGTGTTGGAAAAGCAAAAGCGCACAATTCAAGCGCTTGGCCTCAAAAAAATTAGAAGTACCGCTATCCAAAAAGACAATGATGCTATCCGTGGGATGATTTTTGTTGTCAGACATATGGTTAGTGTAGAAGAAATATAACATAAATTGAGTGTGTTGCAAAATGCCATTGGCATCTGGTGCGAGCGTTGCAACAACGACTTTGTTTTGTTTGTGTTCAGATGACCCAAACAACAAGGAGTCGTGCGAAAGGAGTTTTTTATGAGCGATATGAGAATTGGCAAATTGAGCCCTGCTGTGGGTAGCCATACAAAAGGCAAAAGGCTTGGTAGAGGTACGGGTAGTGGACTCGGCAAAACCAGCGGTAAGGGACACAAAGGTCAATGGGCACGCAGTGGTGGCGGTGTAAGAATCGGTTTTGAGGGTGGACAAATGCCTTTGTATAGGCGTATCCCCAAAAGTGGTTTTGACAATGCTTTCAAAAAAGAGTATTCTATTGTCAATATCAAAGACTTGGAAAAGTTTGCGGACGGAGCCGTAGTGGATGCTCAGATTTTGAAAGATGCCGGCATTCTTTCCAAAATTGAGCCCTATGGACTCAAAATTTTGGGTGATGGCAAATTGACCAAGAAACTCACCATTACGGCTGCAAAGTTTACCAAATCTGCTGAGAAAGCCATCAAGAAAGCAGGCGGAACGGCTACCACTATCAAGGTAGTAGAATGGTACAATAGTGCCGAGTCTCGCAAAAAAGAACGCAGAGCAGCAGCGAACAAAACCAAAAAAACAAAATAGATACACAATACCACCCAAAATTGCACTACGAGTTGAGATAAATTTTTTATTAAGCGTGCCTATGGCACTGATTGCGAGGAGTAATCAAATTATTTTTTTAGACAAGTTGTTGGCGAGTAGGTCAAATGTCCCAAGTGCACGCACGGGAGTGTGCAAAAACGGACAGGTGTCAGACTGGTGCG
>WQZE01000038.1 GCA_009780875.1 Bacillota bacterium
AAGCGTGCCTATGGCACTGATTGCGAGGAGTAATCAAATTATTTTTTTAGACAAATCATTGCGTGTTTGACACCTTTAAGCCTACAAATGTCCGCCAAAGTGCACGCACGGGCGTGTGCAAAAACGGACAGGTGTCAGACTTGACTTGAAATGAAATTTGTTTTTTACGAGTCTGAGAGTCGTGCAATTTTGGACGGTAGTCCTGAGGTAGTGCATAATTATGCAATAAAATGTATAATTATGCAAAGTACATAACTACAAAAATTATAGACCGCAGTAAAACAATAACATCTCTATCAAGTTGCGACCAAATTTTCAGCCAAAAGCCACGTCTTTTGGCGTCAAGAAAATTTGCGTTTGGTCGCAAGGCGACAGCCTCAATTTTGGACGGTCGTCCTGAGGTAGTGCATAATTATGCAATAAAATGTATAATTATGCAAAGTACATAGTAGGGGCGGACTTCGTTCGTCCGCCGTATATTGTTCGTCTGCTATATAAAAGAAAAAGCCCGCACAAAGTTGCAACTCAATTACTCAAACGCCGTGTTAAAATTTGTGCTTTTGGTTTGGCATAAAAAAAATTTGCGGGTGTTGCAAGCGGTTGTGAGTATAGGCATACCCAAAAGGAGTGAGCGTGATCAAACAAGTCAGTATAGATGCAATTTTACATAACATAACGCAAATCAAAAAGCAATTGGAGTGCAAGTTGTGTGCGGTGGTCAAGTGTGACGCGTACGGTCACGGGGCAAGGCAAGTGAGTCGGTGCATAGAGACGCACATAGATTGCTTTGCAGTGGCAACCGTGGAGGAGGGCGTCCAATTGCGTGAGGTGGGTGTGACCAAGGGCATTCTTGTCTTGGGTGCATTGCAAGCAAAAGATGTAAAAAATCTTGGTCGGCACAACCTAATGCAGACGGTCAGTCGTTTGGAGGATTTGCATTGCATAGAACAACAATGCAAAGAGTTTGAGACAAAGCAGCCCATAGGAATTCATATCAAGGTGGATACCGGACTCCATAGGCTCGGTTTTTTGCCAAGCAGTCTAGGGGGTGGGTCAAAAAATCAGGTGATAAAGTTTTTGAGCAAATCCAAGCACCTTGTCTTGCGTGGGATTTTTACACATTTTTGTGATACTGAGGATGTAGCGCGTACGCAAGCACAGAAAGATATTTTTGACAAGGTGGTCCAAGGGTTGGTAGGGCACTTTTGCATAGAGGGGCGTAGTTTTGTTGTTGATAGGAGCAAGTTGCTTTTGCACGCAGGGGCAAGTGGTGCTCTTGCCAAAAAAGAATTGCATTATGATATGGTGCGTGTGGGGCTTGCTTTGTATGGTTATGGTGCCGAGTCTCTTGGTTTGAGACCGGCTATGCGTGTGCAAGGAAAAATAGTCAGAATAGCACAAATCAAAAAAGGTGATTGTGTAGGGTATCAACCTGGGTATTGTGCTGACAAGGACAGAACGATTGCCACCGTGCTTGGGGGGTATGGAGATGGCATTTTGCGTGGTGTGTATACACAAGCGGTGGTGTGCACCACAACCAACGAGCAGACACGGGTACCTATTGTGGGGCATATAAGTATGGATATGCTGAGTATGGATGTCACCGGCTTGTCGGTGTGTGAGGGTGACAGCGTGTATTTGATGGATGCAAGCCTGGATGCACAGGAGATAGCAAGCCAAGCGGGCACCATACCCTATCAATTGCTCACGGCAATGAAACCACGGACAGAGACCGTGTATGAGGAGCCCAAAAGAGAGTAGAGAGACGAGGCAATTTTGCTTGCCAAAAACCATAATTTTTTGTATAATATAGTTGTGGACAGTTGCCAAGAAAAAGATTTGTTGCGTTTGCATTATAGAACCGTGCGAAAAAACATTGAAAACAGAGAGCAAAAAGACAATCAAATTGCAACTACTGTGTTGCCAATGATTTTGGAGAGCCCGCTTGCCAATGTTTTTTTGTACCAATCCTTGGACGGAGAGGTTGCTACGCAAGGCTTGGTTGAGAGGCTTGGAGGCAAAAAAAATCTTTTTGTGCCCAAAGTGGTGGACGGTGTGATGTACTTGCAACAATGGTGTGAAGCCAAGGAGAAATTGCACTCGTGTGTGCCTGACTGTATCGCAATTGTGCCGTTGATTGCGTTTGATGACACTTTGTGTAGGTTGGGCTTTGGTGGTGGATTTTATGATAAGTATCTTGCGAGCAATTCTGGGTGTGAGACCATAGGCCTGGCGTATGATGAGCAGCATTGTGCAAAATTGCCTAGACAAGCACACGATGTTTGTTTGCAAAAGATTGTGACACCTAGCAAAGTTTGGTCTTTGCCAAAGGAAAAAGAGAGGGAAAAATTGTGAGAGTGATTGCTGGGATGTACAAAGGAAGAACGCTGTTTTCGCCCAAGGGGAAAGCCGTGCGACCCACGAGTGATAGAGTCAAGGAGACAATGTTCAATATTTTGTACAGCAAGGATGCATTGCAAGATGCTGCTGTGCTGGATTTGTTTTGTGGAAGCGGTGCTTTGGGGATAGAGGCGTTGAGCAGAGGGGCACGCAGTTTGACTTGTGTGGACAACGAAAAAGAAAGCGTTGATTTGACCAAGCAAAACCTTGCCAAGGTTTGCAAAGAGGGTGGCAGTGCAACCGTTGTGCAAAATGATGTGTTTTTTGCACTCAAATACTTTGCAAAAAATGCTATCAGTTTTGATTTGATATTGATGGATCCGCCATATAGTGGGGCCTATGAAACAAGGGTTTTGCAGGCGATTTTTGAGACACAAATAATCTCTCCAACGGGCATATTGGTCTTGGAAAGTGCCACAGACAGTTGCGTAGACTTGCCATCTGGATGTTTGCTTATAGATGAGCGAAAAATTGGAAAAACGACTCTAAGGTTTTTGCAAAGGGGGAATCAATGAAAAAAGCGGTCTATCCTGGGAGTTTTTGCCCTCCCACCAAGGGGCACTTGGATATCATTTTGCGGGCTTCCAAGTTGTTTGATGTGCTCTATGTGGTGGTGGCAAGCAACAGCCAAAAAGGCGTGCAAAACCAAGATGCAATGCAGGCAAGGGTGAATAAAATCAAAGAAAGTGTCAAAGGTCAAAAAAATGTGCAAGTGTGCTCCTTTGAGGGGCTTGTGACAGATTGTATGAAACAATTGGGTGCAACCTATCTTGTGCGTGGCTTGCGGAACACCCTTGACTTGGAATATGAGAAAGAGTTGGAGCAAGCATATAAAAGTCAAAATAATGAGATTGAGTGCATATATATTATAGCGGACCCAAGGCTTGGGCATATCAGTAGTAGCATAGCCAGACAATTGGAAGCCGCAGGTGGCGATACAAGCGGCTATGATATGTAAATTTTGGGGATGAGGGTCTATGGAAATTTTGGGATTGTTGCAAGAGTTGCAAAGGGAGTTTGCCGACAAGAAAGGCTTTTTTTCAAAACGGATTGACATTGACAAGTGTCAGTATTTGGTGGAGCAACTTGTTTTGCAGATTCCCAAAGTGGTGGAGGATGCTGAGTATATTATTGCCCATAGAGATAGCATTTTGCAAAATGCGGACAATGTCGCCAAGCATATTATTCACGAGTCAGAAAAACGAGCAGAAAAAACACTGCTCAGTGCCGAGGTCATACATAGGGCGGAGTTGGAGGCACAAAAAATTGTGGGCACAGCATACGCCAAAAGCGATACCATAGCGGTGTCCACCAAGACACATTTGGACAATATCTTTTTTGACTGTGAAAAATATCTTTTGGACATACTCAAAACCCTTAGTGACAATAGAGCAAAAATCAAAGGCAAAATGAGCATTGCCAAAATGGATTGATTTGAATATTTGGAATATTAAACAACTGATTGACAAAAAATTGAAATTATGTTATATTTGATTTGCTAAGTTTAATAAGAGGATTTACAGTGTTGAATCAAAGACAAGAAAGAAGTAGAGGGGAGATACTTAGAGATGTTTTTTTCGCCATTTGTGTGTTTGGTATCCATATAGTATATAGCGATTATGTATACTGGGCAAATTTCGGATATGAATCGGACAAAAACAATGTGGATATTAAGCCTCCTTTTTGGGGCTTGGTGCTGACAATGCGTTTATTATTGAGAGAGGTTGCTGTGAAGACAAGGATTTTGGGTGTTTGCGTTTTTGTTGCAATGGTACTTGGTTGTCTTGTGGTCTCTGGATGTGTTGGATTGGTTACGCCCAATTATACGATTGACTTTTTTGGAGAATGCAAATTATCTTTTGCAGATTTTCCATTCAAGGCTCAGAGAGTGGGTTACAACGGGCATATAGAGTTTTCAACAGAGTTGTCTATGGAGCAGATGGGGCAAAAAATCAACGCTGAGGGCGTGGATATGTCAGTAGAGTTATTTGAAGGCCCAACAATCCAACCAACAATGTTCATAAAAAAATACAAAATAAAAATTGTATTATTTTTATCTCACACCTATTCACAAGGGCTATGCCTTGCGTAGTTGCGAAGATTGGGTGAGTTTGCAAGGAAACGATTATCGCTTTTTGGCACCCAAGTTCGCTTATGTTTATCCTGAGCAGGGTGGTAGTGATGTGGCTTTGGATTCTCGTCAAGTACAACTCAGTTGGGAGCAACTGCGTGACTTTTATACAGATACCAACAGAGATATTTTTGTTGTGGACAACGCCAACAAGAGGATTAGCATTGCGTGCAAGCCGTATGCAGAGTATAAAGCGGGGGGCTGGTGTATGCAATATATTGAAAAAGAGAGCGGTGGCTTGGTTGTTATTGGGTTGTCGGACACACACTTTTGAAAAATGAAAAAGAGCAGGTGAAAGCCTGCCCTTTTTTTACAATGTATTGCAATAGAGGGTTTTAGTGCACAAGGGATTTGAAATCTCCATATCCCTCTTGGTCCATCTTGTCTAGTGGAACAAAACGCAGGGAGGCGCTGTTGATGCAATACCGCATCCCGCCCAATTCTTTGGGGCCATCGGAAAAGATGTGACCCAAATGTGTGTCAGCGTCGGTAGAGCGGACCTCGGTGCGGGTCATTCCGTGTGAGTTGTCAGGGAGTTTTGTTATTAGATTTGGGTCAATAGGTTTGGAAAAAGCGGGCCAGCCACAACCTGACTCAAATTTGTCATTGGAGACAAACAAAGGCTTGCCGTTGACAATGTCCACATAAATACCTTTTTCAAATTTGTTGTGATAGGCATTGTCAAAGGGAGGCTCGGTTGCATTTTCTACCGCCACCTTGTATTGCAAAGGGGTGAGCCTGATTTTGAGTGATGGGTCTTGGATGGTGTTTTTTTGATTTGACATAATTGTTATTCTCCTTATTGGTTGTTTTTGGGTTGATAGTTTTTTGCGTTTTCAAATTTTTGCTTGGAAATATGACAATAGCCACCCGCATTTTTGTCAAGGTATTTTTGATGATATTCCTCGGCGTCAAAAAAGTGTTGCAAAGGCAGGCACTCAATCGCAATGGGTTGTGTGTGCTTTTGTTGCAACTCTGCAAGTTTTTGTTGCAGGGTGGGCAAATCGGTGGGGTCGGTATAGTATATGCCCGTGCGATATTGTATACCACGGTCTCCTCCTTGATGGTTGATGGCAACCGGGTCTATGCAGTCAAAAAAGAAGTCCAAAAGCACAGAGAGTGGGAGGGCACTAGGGTCATAGTTGATTTGTATGCACTCAGCGTGCCCGCTTGCATTGCAGACCTCTTTGTAGGTGGGGTTTTGGGTTTTGCCATTGGCATAGCCAACGGTGGTGTCGTGGACACCACACAGATTGTCAAAGTATTTTTGGATGCCCCAAAAGCATCCGCCAGCCAAATAAATTTTTTTCATGATTCTCCTTTTTGCTTGCAAAGGTCTTGTGGATTATTGTGTCCACAGCATTTGCAAGCAGTTTTCGTTCAAAATTTTTTTATAAAAATAATTGCTGCCCCCATCGTTTTGTCAAATTGTCAAAACGATTATATTTTTATGATTCCATTGCCAGTGAGCAAGTCTCCGCAGTACTGGGTGATCACGCTATATAGTGTGTCGGCTTTGGATTCTATGGCGAGCAAGTGTTGACAGGATGGGGAGAGTGCTTGCAAATCTTTTTTGCCAAGGATGGTGCCAGGCGGCATTTGTCCAAGGAGGGTGGTGGCAGTGTTTTTGATGCCAAGGACTTGGTAGGGTAGGTCGTGTTGCAGGGCAAGTTGCACAGTCTGTTTGGTCACGCCCAAATAGTTGTGGAGCAAAATCCTACGCAGTCGTGCGTGGAGTGTGCGTTTTGATTTGGCGTGTTGCAAAATTTGTGCATAGGTTGCGTGCGAGTCCGATACTTTTTTGAGGCGATAGTGCAGTCCTTCGGTGACGCCGTGTATTTGAGAGAGCGTTTGCAAATCTGTGTTTTTGAGATGCAGTGCCAAAATACTCTCAAACAGTTGGGAGTCAAGCGTATTTTGCAAAAGACTGGCTCATAGGGGACAAACTGAGAGATATCTTGTTGGGTGCGTTGGGCGTGGCGAATCGCCGTAGCAGAGGCAAACGGTGTGGCCAAGTCCAAATGATGATAGGCGTTGGTGCGTGCAATGGGCAGCGTGAGGATTTTGCTGTTTGCAAAGTGCAGTGCTTTTTGGTATTCGTATGCCAAGACAAAATTGGGATTTTCAAAGGCGGTGGCGTGCTGTGTGCCATAGAGACTGGATACCGCCAACTGATATGCTTTGGCACTGTTGGCACCTTGTTTGGAGAAATCCTTGGACAAGGTTTTGAGTTTGGCAAAATCCCAATTTTTGCAGTCCTCCAACGAGGATAGACAAGATGGCTCCACGCCAAAGCACAAGCACTGCACGCCAAGGGTGTCAAGCATTTTGATGGCACCTGTTGCAAAGTCTTGGGCACTACTGGTTGCAAATACGGTGGGCAAAAGCACAACCATATCGGCACCGTTTTGCAACGCTAGTTTTGCTCGTGTATGTTTGTCAAGGATGGCGGGATAGCCTCTTTGCACCAAAGAACCACTCATAAGACAAAGCACAAAATCACAGCCACTCAACAAGCGAGCCTGTTCTATTTGGTATTTATGACCGTTGTGAAAAGGGTCATATTCGCAAATAATTGCACAAATGCTGGATTTTTGATTCATAAAAAAATGTGAGAAAGGCAAGTTTGGTTGCCCTGCTTTAAAGCGGTCTTTTGGCATCCACAAAATGATTGTCAAAAAACTTGCCTTTTTGCGCAAAAGGTGGTATAATAGTAGTTGCAAAAAAGAGAATCAACAATTTGAATTGTGTTACTATAATATAATACCACAAAATGGGAGCAAAGGCAAATGAATAAACTCATAAAAGATATTCGGCAAAAAGCAAGTGTACTTGGCAAGACGATTGTATTGCCCGAGGGTGAGGAACCAAGGACTTTGCGGGCGGCAAGGCAAATCACGGACGACAAGATTGCCAAGGTCATTTTGATAGGCAATGTGGACGCAATGAAGAAAGCAGTGCCCGGGATTGATTTGAAAGACATCAAGGTCATAGACCCAAACAAAGATGATATGACCAAGTACACCAACTTGTTGTATGAGGTACGCAAAGCCAAGGGTATGACCCTGGACGAAGCAAAAAAACTTGTGCTCAATCCTTTGTATTTGGGAGTCTTGTTGGTCAAGGCTGGGGAGTGCGACGGTATGGTGGGTGGAGCCCTCAATTCAACGGGTGACACTTTGAGACCGGCTTTGCAAATCATCAAAACGGCACCGGGGATATCTACGGTGAGCAGTTGTTTTGTGATGGCGTTGCCTGAGGGCAGCAAGTACGGCGAAGAGGGAGTGATGGTTTTTGGCGATTGTGCTGTCAACATTGCACCCAACAGTAGGGAGTTGGCAGACATTGCGGTTGCCTCTGCCCACAGTGCCAAAGCGATTGCTGGGATTACGCCAAGAGTGGCAATGTTGTCTTTTAGCACCAAGGGGAGTG
>WQZE01000039.1 GCA_009780875.1 Bacillota bacterium
GTGCTACGCAAGGGCTTTTCAAAAAAGTGCTCAAAAAAGACAAATCAAAAATGTGCATTTGCTGGCAAAATTTGCTTGACAATTGGGGTGGATTTGTTGTACAATAGTAGTATAGCAAAAGCAGTAGCAAATGCAAAGATTGGAGTAATCAACTATGAGAGAGAACATTCATCCAGATTATCACGAGGTCGTGGCAAGTTGTGCCTGTGGGGCAACTTTTTATACAGGTACGGTCAAAAAGGGCGAAGTGCTCAAACTTGATGTGTGCAGTGAGTGCCACCCTTATTATACCGGCAAACAAAAAAACATTGAGACCGGTGGTCGTATTGACAAGTTCAAGTCAAGACTTGGCACAGGTGCAAAAAAGAAATAAGCAACGAGGTGCATTTTTGGGTGCATTGAGAGGGTACACTGTACGATGTACATTGTACTTTTTTGCGTTTTTGGATAATCATTTTGGCAAAGAACAAGACAAAGGTGATTAGTTATGGCGGGCAAGCGCTCCTTGAAGGGGTGATGATGCGTGGCGGTAGCGGATATGCTTTGTGCGTGCGAGATAGCGAGCAAAGGATTTTGATTGCAAGTGAGCGGCAAACAAGCAAAAAAAGGTGGTACCACAAGACTCCTGTTGTGCGGGGGATGGTATCCTTTGTTGCTATGCTTGTGCTTGGGATGACCGTGATGCAAAAGAGTACGGATGCTTTTGTGGGAGAAAGTCAGCCACTGTCCAAAAAGTCGTTTGTATTGGCAATGGTGTTGGGGCTTGCGCTCAGCATTGGATTATTCATTTTGTTGCCCTCCTTGTTGGCTAGTTGGATTGGTGACCTTGTGCCAGGCTTGGACAAGTCTGGTGGGCAAGGGCTTTTGGTAAGCAGTTTGATAGAGGCTTTTTTTAGACTTGCTTTGTTTGTGTTGTATTTGGTGCTTGTGGGATTTGTGCGCGATATCAAGCGTGTCTATATGTATCACGGGGCAGAGCACAAGACCATCAACTGCTATGAGCGTGGCTATGATATGACGGTTCAAAAAGTACAAGCGTGTAGCACGAGGCACAGGCGATGTGGCACCACTTTTTTGTTTTTTGTGATGGTTGTGAGTATTTTGGTGTTTAGTTTGGTTGGCTTTGGTTTGTCATACCTCAAACCCTATTGGGACGCCATTGACAATAGGTTTGTCAAAATGGGTATCCGCTTATTGCTTTTGCCCGTAGTGGCAGGGTTGTCGTATGAGCTTCTCAAAGGGCTTGCCAAACTGCCAGACAATTGGTTGGCAAGGGTGCTAGAAGCCCCAGGGCTTGCCCTGCAACGATTGACCACCAAAGAACCTAATGATGATATGGTGGAGATTGCCATTGCTAGTTTCTTGGTAGCCAAATCGTTGGACACTCACCCCGAGAGACCGTCCACTCGCTTTGGAGAGTATTTGGTGGGAGATATCAAGCAATCCTTGCAAGCAGAGTTTTTGCAAGGGCGCATAGACCCAAGTGATTTTGATTGGATTATGTGCACGGTTTTGCAAAAGGCAAGGAGCAGCGTGTTGCCTTTTGACAAATTGGACAAAGCACAATATGACCGTGTGCAAAGCATTGTGAAACAAAGATTGCAAGGTGTGCCATTGGATTATATTTTGGGCAAGTCTTGTTTTTATGGATTGGATATAGTGGTTGATGAGAGCGTGTTGATTCCACGGGGAGACACCGAGCGGCTTTGCGAAAAAGCAATCACACTCATTTTGCAAAGCCCCCAAGCGACCACAAGCGTGCTGGATTTGTGTACAGGGAGCGGGTGCCTTGCCAAGGCCATTGCCCACGAGTGTGGCGACAAAGCGCGTTTGACCGCCGTTGATTTGTCCAAAGAGGCCCTCCAAGTGGCAAAACAAAATCTCCAAGGGAGTGGTGTCACGGTGATACAAAGTGATTTGTTTGCCAATCTAGACGGACAGCAATTTGATTTTATTGTCTGCAATCCTCCCTATATCAAAACGGGGGAGATTGACGCTTTGGACAAAACGGTGCAAAAAGAGCCCAAAATCGCTTTGGATGGAGGCGAGGATGGCTTGGATTTTTATAGACAAATCACAAGTCATGCCAAGGCGCATTTGACCCAAGGGGGCACACTGCTTTTGGAGATTGGACACGACCAAGCAAAGCAAGTGACCGATCTTTTGCACCTAGCAAGTTTTGAGCAAATAGAAACCCTCCAAGACTACGGTGGCCACGACCGTGTTGTTGTCGCCAAGTAGTTTGCAGATGGTTGATACAAAGTGCATTATGGATAGTTTTTTGGTTGCGTAGTGCTGATGCAATGCAAATGAAAAAAGGAGCGAGATATGAATGAAAGTTTAGCCAATGCGATTATCACTTATGCGACCAAAGAGCACGCTGAGTTTTCGGCATTGCTTGCAAATAAGTCCAAAGAGGACATTGCGGCTTGTTTGGTTGATTTGTTGACGACCTATATCAATGACAAAAATAGTAGTACTTTGCGAGAATTTATCACGGTGACAATTTGTGGATACCAGCACCACGAGGGAAAACTTGGGTACAACGGATATAGGCAAAGTACGATTGTGGGCGGCGATTATGAGTATTGCGAGGTCAAACCAAAAAATTTTGATACCAATGAACTAAAAAACTTTGCAGAAGGTAAGCGAAAAAATAAACCTAGCAAATTATCGGGCAATGGGAACTTTACCGACTACTGTCACAAGAGGATTGATAAAAACAAAAAAGACAATCCCAAGATGCTGGTGAGCGGATTTGTGGATGGTCGCCTTTTGTATTGCCTAGAGTTTGATTTCAATACACCCTCATTTGTGGAGAAATTGCAAAAAATGGTGGATATAAGGTTTCCATCTGGGGATGTTGCAGGGCAATATATTAGAAGTCTAGCGTTTGATTATAGAGATTATATAGACAGTGCAACCATTAAGATTTTTGTCACCAAAGAGCAGCTTTTGAGTTATAAAGACTTTATTCAAAAGGATTTTTTTGACAAATTGTGTGAGGTGTCAAAATGAACAAGGAGGATGTTATTGTACCAACCAGCAGAATTATGCAAGGTGATGCCCTAACGATGCTCAAAACCTTGCCAGCCAATAGTATTGATACGGGTGTGACAAGTCCCCCATATAACAAAGGTGAAAAAAATAAAGGTTGGTTGGTTAAAAATGTACTCTACGATAGTGTTGGCGACAAAATGGATGAGCAAGACTATCAACAAGAGCAGGTTGCAGTACTCAATGAGTTGTTTAGAGTCATAAAGCCTGGTGGCAGTTTTTTTTATAATCATAAAATACGGTGGGATAAGGGTGTAATGATTCATCCATTGGAGTGGGTTGCAAAAAGCGATTGGGTTATACGCCAGGAGTTGGTTTGGGATAGAGGGATTGCAGCCAATATTAGGGGTTGGAGATTTTGGCAAGTAGAAGAGCGTATTTATTGGCTTTATAAGCCAATGGAACAAAATATAATAGGCGAAGAGTTGCAATCCAAACACGCTTTGCAAACAAGCATTTGGAGATTTGCGCCTGAGCAAAAGTCCGTGCACCCTGCACCGTTCCCTTTGCAATTGCCATTGAGATGTATTTATTCTATCCTAGATGATAAGCGTGATTGTGTGGTCATTGACCCTTATATGGGGAGTGGAACGACACTTGTGGCGGCAAAGTTGCTGGGGCATTGTTATATAGGTATTGATGTATCTCAGTCATATATTGAGAGTACGAAAGAAAGGTTGGGAAAGTGTGAGCGTGAAAAGGGAATATGGGAGCAAGAAATGTCCAAACATATAGTCAAAGAAACTTTTTCTGAGCGAAAAGAACGAGGATTGTACAGCCACCACGACAAGGACATCAAGGCACAAAAGAAGCACAAGTACAATCAAAAGAGCGAGCAGGAATCTCCTAAACAACTTGATATGCTAGGATAATTTATTTGGGTATTGGGAAAGAGAATAGAAAACAATAATAGGTGAAACAGTGAATACAAAAAAATTGGAATCTTTGAAAGCAAAGTATGATGAGTTGAGTATTAGGGTGGCGGATGGAGCCATCATTGGTACGAGTGAGTGGACAAAATTGGTCAAGGAGCAAGCGGGGCTTGAAGGCGTTGTGAGCGGTTTTTTGGAGTACCAAAAAATTGAGAGCGACTTGCGGGGTGCCAAGGAGATGTTGGCGAGTGAGACCGATGCCGAACTTTTGGAGATGGCCAAAGAAGAACTCAAAGAGAAGAGTGAGTTGCTTGACAAAAAAGAGCAAGAACTCAAAATTTTGCTTTTGCCCAAAGACCCGGATGATGACAAAAATGTCATTGTGGAGATAAGAGCGGGTGCTGGCGGTGATGAGGCGGCTTTGTTTGGCTATACGCTGATGCGTATGTACAAAATGTATGCGGAAAGGTGTCGGTGGAAAATTGAAGATATTGATGTGTCTATGACCGAGATTGGCGGAATCAAAGAAGCAAGTTTTATGATTAGTGGTGCGGATACCTATGCCAAACTCAAATTTGAGAGCGGTGTGCATAGGGTGCAAAGAGTGCCCGCAACGGAGACGCAGGGGCGGGTGCATACCTCTACTGTGACCGTGGCGGTTTTGCCAGAGGCCGAGAATGTAGAGATTGAAATTTTGGACAAAGACCTCAAAATTGATACTTATCGCAGTGGTGGTGCGGGTGGACAACATGTCAACAAAACGGAGAGTGCGATTCGTATCACGCATATCCCCACGGGTATTGTGGTGCAATGTCAGGACGAAAAGTCTCAAATCAAGAATCGTGAAAAGGCGATGAAAACGCTCAAAACCAAATTGTATGACCATTTCAAAAGTATTGCTGACAGCAAGTATGCAAGCACACGCAAAAGCCAAGTGGGCACGGGTGACCGCAGTGAGAGAATAAGGACCTATAATTACAGTCAAGGCAGAATCACGGACCACCGTATTGGATTGACGATGTACAATTTGACGGATTTTGTCAATGGGGATATTGCGGAGATGTTGGAGGCTTTGCGTATTGCCGACCAGACGGCAAGGCTCAACGAAGAAGTGGACTAATGACAGATGTCATTCATTGTATAGAGTGCGGGTGGGTGACTCAGCAAATAGGAGATTGCTTTTTGTGTGCCGTTGGTATAGATGGTGCGTGAAAGAGCGGTATGTGTGAGTACGATGGTTTCGTCCCCATCATAAAAATACAATTCGTGTGTGCCCGGTGTGTTGCCGCCACGAATGGAGAGCGTGTGTGGTTGGGTGTGTGGATTGTTGTTTTTGAGTGCAGATTTGATTGCCTTGGCGGTGCCGCTGGGGCGGTCTTTTTTTTGGTTGTGGTGTTTTTCTAGGATAACAATTTCACTGTTGGGCAAGGCGTTTTGTACTTGCTTGGCAATTTGGGTCAAGATACATATCCCCCACGAGAGATTGGGGGCTAGCAAAATAGGGATTTTTTTTGCGGAGCATTTTATTTTTGCTTTTGCTTTTTGTGTGTACCCTGTGGTGGCAATCAAGAGTGGCTTTTGAAAAAGCAGTGCGGTGTCCAATAGGCGGTCAAGCAAAACGGGGCTAGAAAAATCCAAAAAAATATCGGGTGTGTTTTTTTGCAAAAGTTGCGTGAGTTGATGTATTGGATGCAAGCCAAAAGACCCTTTTTTTTGCGAGCAAAGCGACAACAAAGGGTTGTGGGTGTCCAAAATATGTACGCCCTTTTGCGAGAGCCCCCCAATGACTTGAAAACCTTGGGGGAGACTGGTGCGTATGGCGGTACCCATTTTGCCACTAAATCCAAAGATAAATAGTTTGATTGGCGGTGTAGACATTGATTCTCCTAGGCTTGGGGCAAGTCCGTGTATGCGAGTAGTTCTTTTTTGAGAGAGTGTTTGATTTTCTGTGTTGGCTTGCAGAGTGGAGAGCGGAGCGTGCCGCTATCACGGTGGAGCAGTTGCATAGCGGTTTTGATGCCAATGGGGTTGATATCTGCAAAAATCGCTTTGGACAAAGGCAAGAGGGCTTGCCAAAGAGCATTGGCTTTTGCATAGTCTCCTTGCGTGCAATGGTTGTATATTTGCAACAGTGGAGCAGGGAAAGCATTGGACAGCACGCTAATCACGCCGTCTGATTGTTGTGAAAGATAGGGTATAAACATAGCATCATCGCCGCAATAAATCCCAAAAGGTTTTGGCAATTTGCCAAGCAAATGTATATAGTCTTGCATTTGTGTCAAATGGCTGCTGGCATCTTTGATGGCAATAATGTTGGGGTGCTTGGCAAGGGCTAGCAAGGTCTGTGGCAAGAGAGATAGATGGGTGCGAGAGGGGACGCTGTACAAAATATTGGGCAACGGTGTGGCGTCTGCCACGGTTTGAAAGTATTGCAAAAGACCGTGCTGGTTGCACTTGTTGTAATACGGCGTCACGACCAAGAGACCATCCGCACCCAAGTCAAAAGCCCGCTTGGAGTAGTCGACCGCTTTTTTTGTGTCATTAGAGCCTGTGCCTACAATCAAAGGGATTTTGGTGTCGTGTGCTTGGTTGAACTCGGCGATGGCTTTTGCACAAAGAGTAATCACAGTGTCTCGCTCGCCTTCGGTCAGCGTGACGCTTTCGCCCGTGGTGCCGAGTGCGACGAGGGCATTGATTCCGCTTTGCAATTGGAAATTGACTTGTTGCGTCAAGCGTAGGGTGTCAAGGTTGTTGCCAGCAAAAGGGGTGACAAGGGCGGTGGCTACGCCTTTAAAAAGTGACATAGGTTTCTCCAAATAGATTATTTTGCAAGTTCTTCCAAAATCTGCACAGCGTTGGACGCCGCACCTTTTCTAATGTTGTCTGAGACAACAAACAAATTGAGTGTATTGGGGGCGGACAAATCACGGCGTATGCGACCCACCAAGACTTTGTCTTGTCCATTGGCGGTCAAGGGCATTGGGTATAGATTGTTTTGAACATCATCCAAGAGTAAGATGCCTTTTGCTGTTTTTAGTGTCTCAAAAACATCTTGCAATGCAAAGGGATGAGCAAAGGTGATATTGATGCTCTCGCTATGAGCATTGGCGACAGGCACACGAATGCAAGTTGCCGTAATATCCATAGGAGACCCAAGGATTTTTTGTGTTTCGTCCACCAACTTTTGCTCTTCTTTGGTGTAGCCGTATGACTCAGATGCAAGGAGCGTGGAGTGCTCCAAAAATTTGTCAATGTGTGGGATGACATTGTTTTGGATGGGGTAAAGTAGCGTATGGGTGGTGTTGTTTTCAAGGTCATCAAGTCCACCTCGTCCTGCACCGCTCACCGCTTGCAGTGTGGTGAAAACAATCCGTTGGATTGTATATTTTTTGTGCAAAGGAGCCAATGCCACCACCGCACCGATGGTGCTACAATTGGGATTGGCGATGATGCCTTTGTGTACAAAGAGGGCGTGTGCATTGACCTCGGGTACCACAAGTGGCACATCGGGACACATTCTCCATTGACTACTGTTGTCAATGACTATGGCACCCGTGTTTGCAAACAGGGGTGCAAACTCTTTGCTTACCGTGCCGCCCGCTGACATAAGCACAAAATCACATAAATGTGTTTGGATGGTTTGGCTAGACAAGGCGAGCACCGTTTTTTGTTGGTTTGCAAACGGCAACGATTGTCCAGCACTTTTTTGGCTGGCAAAGAGGTGCACCTCTTTGATTTGGTTCTTTTGAAAAAGTGTGGATTCTTGCAAGACCTCCATCATTTTGCGTCCCACAAGTCCGGTGGCGCCTGCGATTCCTACGGTGTATTTTTTCATATGTTTATCCTTTTTGTTGGCAGAGGGTGATGGCACAGGGGCAAATTTGGCTGTGATAGGGTGATGGAAAAGAATGTGCCGTATAGTCATATATATGCATTTTGCAAAAAAACTCTACAAAGTCAAAAAACCTGCAAA
>WQZE01000040.1 GCA_009780875.1 Bacillota bacterium
GACCATTGCAAAAATGAGGAGTGCAATAATGACAAAAAAGACCGTCGTGGCACCCGCAACAATCAGCCACGCTGTAATATTGTCTAGGTTTTCCAAAAAGGTTATCCCAAAGAGTTCAATGCCAAAGAGCGACATTCCCGCCGCACTTCCGCTTTTGCTGCCGCCAACAAAAGTGGCAACAAGCATCAAAATACTCATACCCACAATCCAAGCAACGCCCGTCAGTTTGGCGATGGTTCCAACTAGTTTTTTGTTTGTCATATTTTTCATAATATCAGCCTTTGCACACTTACCTTTATGATATCTCTTTTTTTGAGTTTGTCTACTTCGGTACTTTGACCACCCCTCAGTCTGGCACCACTTGCTTGGTCTGTCCTAGCAACCGTCTTTGCTTGTTGCGTTTGTGATTGTATACAAGTACCGTCACCC
Organism: Bacillota bacterium; assembly: GCA_009780875.1. Classification (GTDB taxonomy): domain Bacteria; phylum Bacillota; class Clostridia; order Christensenellales; family Pumilibacteraceae; genus WQZE01. Next base: position 430 of record WQZE01000040.1, read on the forward strand.
CAAAGGCAATGCTCACCGCTACAAAGGACACCACAAATCCGAGTGTAATCCATTTGACATATTCAACCGCTCCCATCAAAGAAAGCATTGTACCCAAAACAAAATTCATATCCAATGTCCCCAAATAGACACAACAATGCCTCACACACACTCCCAGCCAACACCCCTCACGCCCACAGCACTCTTTGTCCACTTTCAATTTTGCTCAACACACACCCTCCAAAAAATACTCTTGTCTAGTATATGTGATATATCCGTTTACTATTTATGTTTTCAAGCCCGCTTTGGCAAGGTTTGAACCACCACAGTACACAATGATTCTTGCAAAGTTACAATGCACAATTTGTTTTATCTATACTATTATAACATACAAAAATAATAATGTCAACTAATTTTTAACATTTTGTGAATAATTTGTGAATGATTTTTTTACAATTTGTTTACAATTGCACGCATAAAAAAAGACAAATTTTTACCTTTTGCGACACACAAAGACACTATTCAACAAATATAAAAATCCAATATAAAATTCTTTTACATCTATTATACCACAAATTTGTAATATTGTCACGCATTTTTAACAACCTTTTGCAACAAGTTTCTCGCCCTCTCCCTGCCCAAAAAAAGGCAACCCACACTGGGTCGCCCTCCAATCTTTGGCTCCTCGCAAAACTGCCAAACTCATTTGCCCGTCAATTGGACGCACCGCTCTTTGAGTGTATCATCCATCTCGGTAATTTGCCCCACGATTTTGCCCTTGGAGACCACGACCACTCGGGTGCAAAGTCGTTGCACCGCATTGGTGTCGTGACAAGATATCAGCACGGCTGCCCCTTGCTCACGCAATTCTTTGCACCAATCTACAAACAAGTCAACAGCATTCACATCCAATCCATTGAGCGGCTCATCCATCAAAATGATTTTTGGCTTGTACAACATACACTTTGCAATCGCCAACCGCTGCGTCATCCCCAAACTGTAACTCCCTACAAGCGTTGCGACATCCTCTTGCAACCCACACTTTTCCATCACGCCCAAAACATCTCGCTTGGTGAGTTTCTTGTCATACAACTTGCTGTACAAGGACAAATTGTCATAGCCTGACATTGCATCATACCAACCAGTGGGTTGCGTCAACCAGTGCATTTGCAAAAAGGTGTGCTTGGGATTTTTGCGTGCATCTATCAATCCCCCATCCGCACCCAAAATCTCAATCTTGCCTTGATAATCAAGCAGTCCCATACAACACTTGATGAGCGTCGTTTTGCCACACCCGTTGTTACCGACCAGACCCACAACCTCGCCAGCTCCCACTTCAAATGAAACATCTTGGAGCACCCGTTTTGTCCCAAAATTTTTTTGCACACCATTTATTTTCAAGGCCGCACCCATATCATTCACCTCACCAAAAAAGCATTCTATACTCAAAAAAGTCAAACCACGCTTTATACAAATCTCCGTTTTTTGAGCACCCTACAAGCCACCCACCAAAGCACGACAGACCACAACCCCATTGCAATCGTGGCACTCAAAACGGAACCAATCAAATAATCACTCGCACCAAACATTTGTTGTGTGATGCTGAGATTGAGAAAAGGCAAGAATTTGGAAAGAACAAATTGATTGTACCAAACATCCTTTAAATACGACCTTTCGGGCATCGCATTGCGTGACTCCACCAAGATGATATAAACCAATACTTGCACAGCCAACCCTATCCCGAGCATCGCCAATTCGTTTCTCAAAAGCAACAAAATCACCACCCCAAAAATCATCCAAAATACCGCACTCAAAAGATTCACCAAGGCAATGATTCCGCTCACTGCAATGGGACTCATCCCCACCGCCTTATCCCCAAACACCATTACATACGGCACACCAAAATCAAAACCATATTTCCCTCCAACCCACACAATCGTACCCAACCACAATAGCAACTCCACAACCAACAAGAGCCCCATACACAACAAAAATTTGGCAACCAAAAACTTGGGCCTTGATGCAGGCAAGCACAAAACACTCGCCACGCTCCCGCCCTTTTTTGCATACTCTGCAAACACAAGTACCACCAAAAACAATCCCATAAAAATGGTAAAAATGGGCAACAACCTAAAAACCAAGTCCATCAACACGACCGTAGCTCCATCCGCAAAAAAAGGTCTGACATCGTTGTCCAAATACCACTGCCATTGCTTGATGCCAACCATTCCACCTCGGCCAATCCAATTGGGCAAATTGTATTCTATGTTTCTAATTCGTGACAAAGCATACTCACGCCAACCCGCACTATCAGGAGATGTAACAACATTTTGCGGAATATCCGCACACAAACTAGCCGGCGCCCCTACCGTTCTAAGCAATACAGTTAACAAAAAACAAGCGACCGTCAAACAAGACACCGCCAACACGACAGATTTTTTTGCAAAAAATTTGCGACACTCTGCCACAAATAAAACTCTCAACATACAATCTCCAAAACTAAATAGAAACACACATACAAAGAAAATTCAATCTCTTTGTATGCGTGTGCTCTTCTTGACTAAAATGCAGTATCACCAGACGCAACAGCCCAGCCGTCCGCATCATCGCTCCATCCAAGCGATATACCATCACCACCAATACCTATGCTATTGATGGAGGAACTACCGGCAGTATGAACATAAACTGACCGTGCATTGCCGTGATAATTTTCAAACCCCTTGCTATACCTTGCCTGCACAAAAATGACAGAGGCATTGTATTCAATCGTAGAGTTAAACAAGCCCGTCTTCAACACTCTTATTCTATCCTGCACACTAAAAAATACACCTTTGGCAGATTCAGGCGACAATGCTCCATCCCTATTGTTGGTTCTATCCGAACTATCACTCCCAACACTAATGCCCTGAAACTCACAAGACCCCGACACATACGAAAATCCAGTTGCCGTACCGTAGTTATCTGTCAACCAAACACCCGCTACATCCATCGAACCCACCTTGTTTACATTGCCCACCACTGGAAACAACATAAATGTGTTTTCCAAATTATCCAGCGTCTTCCAATTTGCCGAAAATGACAAAATCCACTCCGTTGTTACTGCATCGTACCGAACTATTGGCTTTCCAATCGTGACATCATTCGTAGACGATTTTCTCAATAATTCACGGTCGTCCCCCAAGCCCTTTACGCCCAAGTCCGAAAGTCTTTGTTGTCTGGTTATTTTGTCAATCGTAGTATCCTTGATAATGTTGTCCACTTGCTCATCTCTTTGCAATTTTTGCGTGGCGGTCAAGTTTTGTTCCAAACCCAGAGACTCTTGCACCAAGGCTTGCTTTTGGACGACAAGGTCGTTGCCCATTTCTCGCACACGCTGTTGCTGGGTCGTGCCCACTACGACCGCACTCGTCATCAAGACAAGCACAAAAGCCAGTGCAAGCCACCTAGTCAATTTGTTTGTTGTGACCGCTACGCCACTTGCGATTGTTCTTTTTTTCATAAAATTTTTACTCCTGTTTTTTTATTTTTGATTTATGTTCTTATCATTCTTTTGCAACCTGATAAACTTGCCCCATGGCTGCACTTTTTTTGTATGTATACATTTTTTCATTCTTTCCATAAAACCTGGTCAAGACTAAAACCAACTTTTGTATAATTATAACATATTCGCTTTGATTTGTCAACCATATTTTTGATTATTTGAATTATTTTTTATAAATTTTTTTGCCAATTATGCAAATATCTCTCCTACTTCTGGCTTGCAAAAAAAATACATATCGCCCTCAGAACACCCTTGATACCTTGATACCTTGATACCTTGATACCTTGATACCTTGATACCTTGATACCTTGATACCCCAAATCAAAAACCGTTCCTACAAAAAAGGCGCGTCCCCACGCCCCTTTGTTATCCAATGTCCTCTATCAAAATTTCTGCTTGACCGCCGTTGTCAGCATACCAAAATTTTAGTTGACCACCCGCCCAATTGCTTTGCGCATTGGCTCTGCACGCAAACAACACGCTTTGATTTTGTTCATCAATCTCCATATCACTGCGACCCGTTTGCCTATAAAAATCTGCAAATTGATCCCACGAGCATTCAACTCTGATTTTATCCCCCTTGACACCATCATTGGTCACCACGGCTTCGCTCTCTCTATTTGCAACTATCCAATGGTTTGGGAACAAAAACACTTTGCCAAAACTCAACGCACTTGCATCCCCAAAATTTTGACACAGTGGCTCCAAAATGTACGCCCTTGTCGTTTCATAAATCAAAAAATAAGTCACTCCGCTCTCTTGGGTTTTTGTAATGAGCAACCTTTGTGTGCCATTGATTTGAAAAAGTGAAGTGCCAAATCCTGCCCCATCCAAGGATTCTTGCATAAACTCCATTGACAGCGTGGGATTTTTCTCTTTGGGAATCCGCTCCCGCACCGGCAAAAAATAATGTGCCTCAAACGGAGTGACCAATTGGTACTCGCCATAATAGTCATAAATTCGCAAAGCCCCATATCGCCAATTGCTTCCACACCCCACCAAGGCAACACTCGCCAGCACGCCTATCATCAGCACAACCACAATTTTTTTTATTTGTACCATACCTCCCCCTATTTCACATCATTTCAAAATATGTGTTCTCAACCACCGCCCCGCTCTGTTGAAACTTGCAAAATCCGCAACACCCTTGCAGCCAATGATTATTGCAATAAATTTATTTTGTCTTTGATATATTGCCTATCCGCTAAAAATTCTGGGGCATTTGCAACCATCCCTTTTTGGATGAGCGGATTTTTGTACACGACAACCCCATTGCGTACATCCTCTGGAAAAGCAAAATAATCTATGCTGGGCCTACAATTCTTCAATGCCTCAACAATCTCTCCATACTTGCGCAAGTTTCTTTGTTCACCCACCAAGTTGCGACTTCTCAGTTCTTCCAAAAATTTGATGATGGCAAAAGATTGGCGACACTCAAAATAATCAGCAATTTTGTCTTGTGGCAACAAAATCACACGACCATCAAAACAAAAATCTTTTTGCTCACCGTGCAACCGATTAAAAATAACACTTGCCTTGCTGGACAAAATAGAAAGCAGTTTTTCTATTCTGTTATCATAGTTGTTTTCTATTTGCTTGGTGTCAATCAGTAGTGATATCTCGTCGCTAAACTGATACAAAAATACAGAAGATGGCAAAAACTCAAAAAGTTCCAATGCTGTGTTTTTCATCAACTGCACAAAGTTTTTATTATAATGCATTTGTCGTTTTTCACGGGGCACCTTGAAAGATTTTGTCATCTCAACCCCATCAAACCTCAAAACACAATAATCCGTTGCCTTAATGGTTGTTTTTATCTCATACTGCTTCCTCTTTCCACATTGTCCCTTTGCAAAACCATAGGAGTACGGTTTGTCGTGCCTCTTTCCATTTGGCCTTCTTTGCTTGCGCCACAAAAGATTTTCAGCCCTCTTGTGTTTTCGTTGTTGCGATGGAGATTTGTTTTGCTCTTGCATTGCGTATCACCAAAGTGCGTGCTTTTTTGTCTTCGTCCTCACTCGTTTGTCACCACGCCCTATATTTGACCTCATTATATCATATTTTAATATATATGTCAATCCATCCGTAGTTCCTTGGATTTCCATTGACAAGGTTCTCCTCTTTGGCGATTGATTATTTTGCGTTTTGCACTTGACTTATTTTTGCATATAGTGTATAATATTGGTATGTCAAAAATTGTAGCAATTTCAAATCAAAAGGGCGGTGTGGGCAAGACCACGACCGCCGTCAACCTATCCGCATTTTTGGCAGCGATGGGAAAAACCGTTTTATTGATTGACATTGACCCACAAGGCAATGCAAGCAGCGGACTTGGTATACAAAAAAAGAATTTGGAAAACACTATTTACAATGTATTGCTAGGCGATATTGAAGCCAAAGATGCCATCGTGGGCACAACGGTAGAAGGTCTCAAACTCATCCCAAGCAATATTGACCTGGTGGGTGCCGAGGTGGAACTCATCAACAATGTCCGCAAAAGAGATGAGATTTTGCGTGGTGCCTTGTCAGATTTGCGAAACGATTTTGATTTTATTTTGATAGATTGCCCCCCCTCTCTTGGCTTGCTTACGGTCAATGCCTTGGCAGCGTCCAACAGTATTTTGATACCTTTGCAAGGAGAGTATTTTGCCTTGGAGGGCTTGTCTCAACTGATGAACACCATCCGCCTTGTCAAAAGACACTACAACCCTACCCTAGAAGTAGAAGGCGTGGTCCTCACGATGTATGATGCTCGCTCCAACCTCAGTATGTCTGTGACCGATGAGATTCTCAAATACTTTGGCAAAAAGGTTTTTAGCACTCGCATCCCACGCAATATCAAATTGGGTGAGTCCCCCAGTTATGGACTACCCGTAATGCAATATGAGCCCAAAAGCAGTGGCTCTATGTCCTATATGGCTTTGACCGAAGAATTTTTGATTCGCAATCACGAAAATTATACCAAAATCACAAACTTGGGACTCCTCAAAGCAAAATAACCCCTTTTGCAAAGCATCTGTTACTCTTTGCTTTCTTAGGTTTCCGCACCTTTTTTGCAAAACGGATATCTTGCTTTGTCCCCCCTTTTTGCAAGGCTACATACCCTATGCAACAACAAATACAAATAACTCAATCGCAAAATCCGCACAAACAAAAAAACCGCATTTGGGAACTTGACTTTGTCCGTGGTGTTGCAATGCTTTTTATGTTTGTTTTTCACTACCATTTTGTAGTGAGTACCCTTGGGCATATGTTTGGAGACTCACTTGCCCAAAGTGGCTTTGTCAAAGCAAGTGACGCTTTTTTTGAACCTGGTATTTTGTTTGACAAAAGTATGGACCAACTCTTTTTGTCTCTTGTTTTTTTCTTTCCCCTACTCTCTGGCATCACAAGCACTTTCCATACAACCGACATCAAACCGTTTTCCAAGGCCGGCAAGTTTGTCTTGGTAGCAGGTGCCATCTCCTTGGTGTCTTTTGTGATTGACCAAAATTTTGCACCTGGGCTTTATATCCGATTTGGCATCATCCATATGCTTGCTTTGTCAATGCTCCTTTACGCATTTTTGGCGATGTGGACAAACCACCTGTGCAACAAAATTTTCAGTTTTATTGCAAGCCACAAACGACCACTTGCCACTACTACCAACGCAATTTTTTCCAAACCCATACCCGACCAGCAAAAATTCGTGCAAAAATGCACCCAAATCACACAAGCGATTTTTTTTGCGGTCATTGGACTTGTGATGATTATCATTGGGCTGGCACTTGACTTCCCGCTCATTAACACGAAATATAGCAACACTTGGGCGTGGCTCGGGCTCATCAACGGCAGTTACACCTCTGGTGACTACTATCCAATGTTGCCCTATGCCGGCTACTTTTTTGTAGGAATAGCCATTGGCAAAGCATTCTACGCCTCCCGCAAATCTCTCCTCCCCA
>WQZE01000041.1 GCA_009780875.1 Bacillota bacterium
CTTTCTTTCTTTTCTTGTTTCTTTTGCAAGTCAAAATCCTCTGCGGCTTCTATGAGGAGTGCTTTGCTGGTTTGTCTCCTTTGTTGCTGTGCGACACGCATATTTTCAACCAGTGCAACGAGCACAACACCTAGCAAACTAGACAACACAATGGCATCAAAGATACCATCGCTCCCAATAGACACAAAGACAAAATGATATGCGTACATATGAATCAAAGCAACCAACGCATCTCCCAACAAGATACCCAAAATGCTTGACAACAAAGCCGCAGTACGCTTTTTTGCAAACAAACAAGCAAACAACCCGCCACACAAACCAATGAGCAAGCACTGCAAGGAGACAAACTCATTGAGAGATACGGGTAGCAAAAACTTGACAATCATTGTACTAGCCGCAATAGCAAGGGTGGCTATCAATACGGACAGCAACTCTTTTTTGATACCAATCACAGCAAACAGCAAGGCACAACAGACCAAAGGCAACAAAAATCCGCTAATGCTCAAATAAACATTGCCAAACTGCAAAGAGGGCATCACCACGCCTATCACGAGTGCCAAAACAAACACAAACGCCACCCACTCGGGGATGCCTATCTCTTTGAGCGTTTTTTGTGCCACTCCAAAAAATATCAACAGTGCGACCGTGCCCAAACACAAAAGTCCAATTGTCATAAAATCACCTATGACTATTATTGCTTTTTTTTGTGAGTTTTATACCCTATGTAACCAAAACCCACAACGTTTCTCGCCCAAAAAAATCTTTGCACCGCACCCACAATCTACCTTCACCGCCCCTTTGACAATCTCTTTTGCACGCTTTCAAACCCAACAAAAGCACAAAGCACCCAGCCTATCTCCTCCACCCTTTGTTTTGTTTTTGCACACCAAAAATATGCCACCTATCAAAAAAGCCAAACTCCCTTCACTCCTTTTTTTCCTTGTGTTTGCACGCACCAAAACTCAAAAACCATTGGCAAGTTTCCATTGCAATGCCTCTTCTTGGCTCAATATACCCGTAATCCGCACGGTTTTCTCGGGCGGGTATGGATAGGATTGCATTGGCAAACCTTTGAGGAACTGTCTCGTGCCCGCCACAAATCCAAATCTATCCGTGCCTTTGGTGAGATTGGCAAAAACAATGACATCGCCAATTTGCACTTTGCAAGGCAACTCATCCAAAAATGCATAAGACTTGTTGCTCCCTGCAAATCTCACATCCAAATAATTATAATATTCCATTGTATGTCCTCAAACTCATTTTCACAAAACCAGCGTAAACGGTCCATCATTGCAAAGATGCACGCTCATATCGGCTCCAAACCGCCCGGTCTCCACCCTGGCAAATTTGCTTTTGCAACACTGCACAAAGTACTCATACAAATCTTGGGCAAATTTTGCGTCCGCAGCCGCACTAAAACTTGGGCGATTCTTGCTGCAATCCGCACAAAGCGTGAACTGCGAAACCACCAAAATTTGTGCTTGCACCTCACTAGATGACAAATTGGTTTTGCCATCTTGGTCCGCAAAAATACGCAACTTGTGTATTTTGTCCACCATTTGCTCCACAATCGTGCTGTTGTCCTCTTTGCCCACACCCAAAAATACGAGCAACCCAACCCCAATTTGCCCCGTGATTTGGTCATCCACCATCACTTTGGCGTGGCTCACTCTTTGCAATACGACTCTCATAGATAGTACACCATCCTATCAGCCCAACACGGTACCCACAGGTATCTTGTTGCCTGCCAAAAAATCACTCATCTGCATTCTCTTTTTGGAGGGCAACTGCACTTGCAAGAGTTTGACAAAATCCTGTCCGCACTTGACAATGAGCCCCTCTTTTGGATGCGACACAATCACCTGCCCCACCTTGCTTGCTTTGGTTGCCTCACCCACACCGCTACTCGGCAAGGTCTCTCGTTGCAATACTTGCACTTCATACACTTTGAGTACTTGATCGCCCAAAAAGCAAAAAGCAATCGGCATTGGATTGGTGCCACGCACCAAGCAATCAATTTGTCTTGCAGTTTTTGAAAAATCAATCCTTGCATCTTTTTTTTGCAAGATAGGTTGGTACGATGCTGCTTTTTCATCTTGTGGCACAAAAGAGAGTTGTGGCATTTGCAAAACCTGCAAAAGTAGTGTCGCACCTATCTCACTCAACCGATTGTAAAGCGACGCATAGGTATCGCTTGGTTGGATACTTGTGCTTTGTGACACAATCATATCTCCCGCATCCAACCTAAGAACGGTACGCATAATGGTCACCCCCGTCTCTTGCTCCCCCAAAACAATCGCCCACTGAATGGGGCACCCTCCACGGAATTTGGGCAAAAGCGAAGCGTGAATATTGAACACCCCATACTTTGGAATATCCAATATCTCTTGCGAAATCAATTGCCCAAAGGCTGCGGTCACAATCAAGTCGGGACGCAAGTCCTTGATGGCTTGCACGCCCTCCGCACTCTTGACTTTGTCAAAAGCAAAAGTGGCAAGACCAAGTGCGGTCGCCACTTTTTTGATTGGGCAAGGTTCCACCTTCATCCTATCCCGTGGTTTATCTTTTTGGGTAAAAACTCCCACGATATGGTAGCCCTCAGCCACCATATCACGGAGTGCTTTTTCCCCAAAATCAGGTGTCCCCATAAAAATGATTCTAGTGTTTTTTTTGTCCATATTCTCAAATTTACAAATTTATGCCATTGCCTCGGTTGGCTCTTTTTGCTCTTCCAATTTGTCTTTTAGTTGCTCAACAAGATTGCTATCATCTATGCTGGTTGCCGCCTCTTGGGTGGCTGTGGTCTCATTAACCACGCTCTCAGGAGCACTCGCCTCTGTCGTCGTGGTCTCTGGTGTTGCTGCTTCTTCTTTGTTCTCTGGTGTTTTGCTTGTCACCTTGGCAGCCATTTGTTTCAAAATATCAAATTTGACAATTCCCATCACGGTTGCTATCACATTGATGACTTGTGTAATCGCATTGATGGGTGCGTGTGTTGGAAGTTGAACAAAATAATACACAACGCCCACAAGTGCTTGCAACAAAAAGCAAAACCGTACTCTTTTTGCGGTCGTTTGCAAAAAGGTATTGACGCACAACAAGCCGTATACTGCCGACAAAATATTGGTCCAGTTGTTGTAAAACACGATGGCATTGAGCACAAACTGTACCACAGCAATGAGACCCATACCAATGTATTTGACCATTTTATTGGGTTTGTAAATCTGATAGATACCCATCATACTTGACAAAAACGCCACGCTACATACAATGGTTCCACCACTGTTGAAAGGTCCGCCCATCGCCATATACACAAAAAAAGCAATGATGGCAATACCCATAGAAATAGAACGGTAGATTGCTATCCAAAGTTTTTCTTTCATTGCAAACAAAGCAATAACCGATGCCACGAGTGACACCATCATAAAGCATTGCAAGACGACCCAATTGGATTGGTCAAATTTGAGTTGACCGTCCCAAATACTACTTGAAAACAAAGTTTTCATACTCCCCCACGGTTTTTCCTGGCCTCAAAATTTTTGCACTCACCATAGTTACGCACAAATCCAAGGAAACCCCTATAAACAACGCATTTTTTGCATTGACTTATATCTCTTTTGTTTTGTCTACAATCTGTGCCAACACCGTTTGCTCAAAGGTGGCATAAGGCATTACGCCCAAATCGCCCCCCTTGCGAGTCCGCACCGCAACACACCCACTCTCCGCCTCTTTGTCGCCAACCACCAACATATAAGGTATCTTTTGTAGTTGTGCCTCCCGTATTTTGTAGCCCAACTTCTCCCCACGCACATCGGCCTCTGCACTCACGCCTTTGGCAAGCAAGTCTGCTGTGATTTGCTCCGCTTGTGTGACCGTCCTGTCTGTCAATGACAACACTTTGACTTGGGTGGGTGCCAACCACAAGGGCAAAGCACCATTGTATTTTTCTATCAACAAGGCAAGCGTACGCTCGTAGCAACCTAGGCTGCTACGGTGAATAATCATAGGTCTTTGCTTGGTTCCATTCTCATCAATATACGACATATCAAATCTATCAGCAAGTGCCATATCTACTTGGATGGTGATAATCGTATCCTCTTTGCCCCATACATTTTTGATTTGTATATCCAATTTGGGACCATAAAAAGCAGCATCACCCACACTTTCTTGGTACTGCAACTTGTGCTTGTCCAAAATTTGTTTGAGTTCTTTTTCTGCACTCGCCCACATTTTTGGATTGTCTATATATTTTTCTTTGTTGGCGGGGTCGTGTTTGGAGAACCGATATGTCACATCCCCCTCCAATCCCAACGCTTGCAACAAGTAGTTGGTGAGCCCCAAACACTTGTCAAATTCGGCTTCCACTTGACTTGGCGTACAAACAATGTGCCCATCAGAAAGCGTAAACTGTCTCACACGAATCAATCCGTGCATCTCGCCTGAATTTTCATTTCTAAAAAGCGACGAAGTCTCCGCATAGCGTATGGGCAAATCCCTATATGACTTGGTTCCTTGATTGTAAATGGCAAATTGGAAAGGGCAAGTCATAGGTCTGAGTGCCATATAATTGCTCTCATTGTTGCCCAAAACAAACATACCATCACGATAATGCTCCCAGTGACCCGAGATTTTGTACAAGTCACTTTTTGCTATGATGGGCGTCCTTGTGAGCACATAGCCTCTTTTTGCCTCTTCGTCCTCTACCCAACGAATGAGCGTTTGCATCACTTTGGCACCTTTGGGTGCAAACAATGGCAAGCCTTGTCCAATGCTTTCCTCGGTCATAAAAATGCCAAGTTCTCTACCCAACTTTGCGTGGTCACGATTTTTTGCGTCTTCTAGCCTTTGCAAATACTCGTCCAACTCACTCTTTTTTTCAAAAGCAACGCCATAAATCCTTGTGAGCATTTTGTTGCTTTGGTCGCCTTTCCAATAGGCTCCCGTGATTTGTGTCAATTTGAAATACTTGATTTTGCCCGTACTCTCCAAATGAGGTCCTCGGCACAAATCAAAAAAATCACCTTGCTTATAAATCGTAATGGTTTCATCTTTCGGCAATCCATTCAAAAGTTCTACTTTGTATGGTTGGTTTGCTTTTTCAAACAATTTGAGGGCTTCTGTCTTTTTGATGACTTCTCTCACAATCGGATGATTGGCATCCACCACAGATTGTATTGCTTTTTCTATTTTGGCAAGGTCATCGGCTCCAATGGGCGTGTCAAATTCTACATCATAATAAAAACCGTTGTCGGTGGCAGGTCCCACCCCAAACTTGGCATTTGGATACACCTTTTTGATGCCGTGTGCAAGACAGTGTGCCGCCGTGTGTCTAAACATCTCGGTGTACTCCACATCTTTGGTGGTCACAATCTGCAAACTGCAATTTTTTTCTAGCACAAAATCAAGCCCCACCAAGGTGCCATCCACTTTGCCACCAATGGCAATGCGTGCAAGCCCCTCGCTAATTTGCTTGGCTATCTCACGCACGGAAAGCGGTTTTTTGTACTCCAATACTTTGCCATCTTTCAATGTTATTTTCATAGCACCTCCTATGGGCACACATTTGCCCGTCTCTTGACGCTTGACTTTACGCTATGACAGCAATGGCTTTTGTGCCATACTTGTAGCAAAAGTCAACACGCTCACGCTCTTGACACCGCCCAATTTGAGAACACGACTACATTCATCGGCGGTTGCCCCCGTTGTATAGACATCATCCACAAGCAAAATTCGCTTGTTTTTGATTTGCTCTCTACTGCTCTCCACCAACGAAAACACGCCTCTCACCGCCTCTGCTCTTTGCTTGCCGCCAAGCCTTGCCGTATCTTTGGGTTGTGCCGTTTTGGCAAGTGTGCCCAGCACCGTTTTGTCTATCTTGCTTGACAAATTGGATGCCAAAATTTGTGCTTGGTTGTAGCCCCTTTGCTTGTGCTTGGTATGATGAATGGGCACATAGGTCAAACAGTCAATCTCAAATTGATTTTCAAAATAACAGTCCGCCACATACTCCGTCAAATAATCCGCCAAATATTTGGCAGCACCAAACTTGTATTTTCGCACAAGCGTGCGTGCGTTCTCGCCATAAATCACGGCGCCCCTAGCCATCTGATACTCGTGTGTAATCGTTTTGCAATGGTCACACACAGGTGCCATATCCCGGATTCCGTTGCCACAAACCGTGCAAAACTTGCTGTTTCTCACAATCTCACACTGCGGACACACACCATACCTGGTGTCCATTTTGAGTTCGCTCTCGCAAACAATACATTTGATATCGGGCGGGAACAATGCGTCCGCTGCCCATTCGCTCATTTTTTTGAGCCTTGCACCCAAGCCCCATTTTTTGAAAAACTGTTTCATCCTAGGCACTCAAACCAAAAAAATTTATTTGGAAAAACCGTATTTGATGGTCTCTCTTGCAATGACCAACTCCTCATTGGTTGGTATGACGAACACCTTGACTTTTGACTTTTTGGAGGAGATTTGTCCAAATTCACCCACGGTGGCTTGATTCTTTTTGTCATCAAGCAAGATACCTATGCCGTCCAACTCTTTGCAAAGACGCTCACGCAAAATCGGAGAGTTTTCACCCACGCCTGCTGTGAAAGCAATGGCATCCAATCCATTCATAGCCGCCATATAACTGCCAATATATTTCTTGACACGGTACACAAACATTTCAATCGCCAAGGACGCTTGCTTGTTTCCATCCTTCTCTGCTTGCAATACATCTCTAAAATCACTAGACACACCACTCACCCCAAAAACACCGCTCTTTTTGTTGAGCATATTGGTGGTCTCGCCAATCGTTTGTCCCGTCTTTTGCATCACAAACTCCACAACACTTGGGTCAATGTCACCGCTTCTTGTGCCCATCATCAAACCTTCTAGCGGAGTGAGCCCCATTGTTGTGTCCACACACTTGCCATCCACCACGGCAGACAAACTTGCCCCGTTGCCCAAATGGCACACAATGACCTTGCTTTTTTTGCCACCCAAAGCCTTGTTTGCCTCACTAGACACAAACAAATGAGAGGTGCCGTGAAATCCGTATTTGCGTATTTGATGGTCTTTGTACAAATCATAGGGCAATGCATACATAAAAGCGTGGTCTGGCATTGTGCTATGAAAACTCGTATCAAAAACGGCCACGGCAGGCTTGCTTGGCAAAATATTGAGACACGCCTTGATACCCATCAAATTGGCTGGATTGTGCAAGGGTGCAAGGTCACTGATTTTTTCTATGTCCGCAATCGTGCCGTCATCAAGTTTGACACTGGTACAAAACTTTTCGCCACTATGCACCACTCTATGCCCCACCGCATCAATTTCCTCAATGCTTTTAAGCGGTGCATCTTGCCCCACCAATGCATCCAACACAACTTTGAGTGCCGCACTGTGGTCCGCCAAACGCTCCTCTACTTTGGACTTCTTGCCCAAGATAGTTTGCCCAATAATGGCCTTGTCAAGTCCAATTCGCTCAATCAAACCCTTTGCAAGCACGCCCTCATTGTCCATATCAATCAATTGATATTTGAGACTGCTACTCCCTGCATTGATTACCAATACTTTCATATTCATCCGCCTTTGTTATTTTTATTTTATCCAAAATTTTGTACCGAGTCCACTACTTGGCTGCCTGCAAGGCAGTGATTGCTACCACATTGACAATGTCTTCCTCGTTGCAACCACGAGAGAGGTCATTGACGGGGGCATTAAAGCCTTGGCAAATGGGTCCAATCGCCTCGGCACCTGCGAGCCTTTGCACAAGTTTGTAGCCAATGTTGCCGGATTGCAAATCAGGGAAAACAAGCAAATTGGCACGCCCTGCAACCTCACTTTGGGGCGCTTTAAGCTTGCCCA
>WQZE01000042.1 GCA_009780875.1 Bacillota bacterium
GCACATAGTAAACCTTATCGGAAGTATAGACGACAAGATAGAAAACAATGAAAAAGTGATGCAAAAATTGGAGGAGTATGCTCTTTGCATATTTACACAACTATGTTTGAACAAGGAAACCAATGGTGTTTTAGAAAACTTGATAATAGAAAATCCAAAAAGCAAAATACAAGTTGGGACTGCAAAATCTGTAACCAATGGAGACTACAAGTTTTTTACTAGCGGTGCAAGCATATTGCAGTTTGATAATTATATTGTTGATGAGCGAAATATATTTTTAAATACTGGGGGTAATGCTGATATCAAACTCTATACTGGAAAATGTGCCTATTCAACAGATACTTGGAGTATCAAATCCAGCAATCTGACGGAATACCTTTATTTGTTGCTACGCACAAAGAAAGATGAGATAAATCATAATTATTTTGAGGGCTCGGCATTACGGCATTTGCAAAAGCCAAAGTTGCAACAAATGTCAGTTTATATCCCAACACAACAAGAGCAAGATGATTTGAATAATATCGTAATCACAATATTTGATAAAATAGCCAAACTTGATAATGAGAATGAGATTTTGCAACAACTCAAACAAATGTATCTCAAAAAGTTTTTTGGATGATGCTTGTTGACATTTTGGGAACTTTGCGATATAATAATGCCAATAGGAGTTTATGTTTATGTATGCAATCACGCCACAACAAGCACAAAAAATATATGATATTTTGGGTGTTGCCAAAGAACAAAGAAACAACCAAGATATAGTGCTAAAATTAAATAATCATACGGATGCATCCAGTATGGTCGAGCAGGTATTGACGAGCCACGCAAAGGAACAACCTTATCATAATGCCCAAAAGGCTATTGAGGGGCTGGTAGCAAAGTATGAAGAATAAATTTGTAGTCACAATATCCGATGATACCTTATAAGATATAGACAACTTTGCAATGTATATGGTTGACACTTTCAAAAACAACAAAGCCGCAATAGATTTTTTGTGCGACATCAAAGAAACTGTCAATAAACTAGCATATATGGCAACCAGTTTTGCTTTGTGCAAAGACAAAAAATTACAACGATTGGGTTATTGCAAATACATTTTAGGTCATTTTATATTACTGTATAGAATCAATGAGGAAAATCATACGGTTATTATACAAAGGGTTTTTCACAGTTTACAAGATTATGTCAATTTGGTGTAGATGTTTCAAAAAACTTTTTGAGGTACAGAGATTTTAATTGGTGTAGTTTTCTATTTTGCAAAATCAAATTGCAAATTTTTTGATAGAATGGCTCAATAAGCACATTGAACTTTTCTAAATTACCATTCTCAATTGCGGGCATTTCTATTGAACCAAATCCCTCCCAGTTTATTATAGGCATTTTGGTGCCTTGTGATTTTGTATGTGTTTCATTGTGAAAGTTTCCACTGCCGATAGTGGCCAGTATCCAAAAATACATATTTTGATCTACACACTCAAAACTATGAACAGTTCCTGTCACATAATTGACACCAACACTAAACCCTGCTTTTTTAAAATACGGTCTAATAGAACCGTATAAAAGGGTTTTTGGTGGTAGTGTATATACATTGGTATCAAATTTATCACCATTGGAACTTTGGCTAATTATAAGATTGCTTGGCTGCATAATAGATAAGTCTATCACTTGGCTGTTTTGCCATTCTTTATTTTTGCACGGTTTCCCTGTTTTTCGTACCACTTCTCCTATTTTCATTATGGAATCATTATTTGTAAATTTATTAAAAATAGCGTTTATATAAGTATTAAAAATTTGCATCACTTTTTCATTGTTTTCTATCTTGTCGTCTATACTTCCGATAAGGTTTACTATGTGCCGTTGGGTGGGGGTATTATGCCAATTTAGCAACTCAAAATTGCCAAAATGCTTTGCACTAATTTGAAAAACTGTACTGCCGTTGAGCAAAGATTGCAATCTCAAAACATTCTTTTTTCCATAAAAGTACCTAAATAAATATTGTAATGCTAGTTTATCTTGACAAGTAATTGCAAATGTATGTGTTCCATTGATATAGGGTGCTCCATCATATTTAATGTATACAAAATGTCCCCAGTCACTTTCAGTTTCGGTAACATCAGGCACGATAATAGCATCGCAAGCCAACACCTTACTCTCACTAATAGACAGGGAAAAATGATTGGCAATGCTAGAACTACAAATTGTGTTTCCGCTATAATTTTTATATATGTCGCCATAGTGTACGCACTTGATACCGTTACTATTATCAAAAAACTCTCTTGAAGTAGTATTGGGTCTGAAAACATTAAACTCATCTATTAGTTTCATTTGTTCTCCCTAGGAGGTTTTATGCAAAAATATATTATGGGGTCTATATGTGAAATTATTAGCGGTGGCACACCATCAACGACTGAACCTAGTTTTTGGGGGGGAGATATAAACTGGATATCTATTGCTGATTTTATCAATGCAAATAGATATGTTACAACAACTGAAAAAACGATCACGCAAGATGGCTTAAACCATTCTGCGACAACTTTATTGCAAAGAGAAGATTTGATAGTATCCGCTCGTGGAACTGTTGGTAAGGTGGCTCTCATTCCGCATAGTATGGCGTTTAATCAATCTTGTTATGGGTTCCGATCCAAAAATCCCAATATATTATTAAATGAGTACCTATTTTATTGGTTCAAGTCAAACTCTCAGCAATTGACAAATTCATCAAATGGTTCAGTGTTTGACACAATTACAAAAAATACTTTTGATAATATTACAATAAATCTCCCTAATACCCCCACCCAACGGCACATAGTAAACCCTATGCCGAAGTTGTCTTTTTCTAGTCCTCGCTGTTAAGTATTTCCCAAAGTTTTTGTTCAAGTTCTTTGTCTTTGATGAGCAGGTCTTTTAGTTCGGCTTTAACTTTTTGGATTTCGGCTTGTATTTGCTCTGGGGTCATATCCTGGCTGGTGTCTATGCCCACATATCTACCGGGCACAAGTGAGTAATCTGTGGCAACAATTTCATCAAGGTTGGCTGATTTGCAATAGCCTTTGATATCCTCATAGTTTTGACCCTTTTGCCAGTTGTGATAGGTCTGTGTTATTTTTACGATATCCTCTGGGGTGAGTTCCCTTATTTTTCGGTCAATCATCACACCCATTTGTCTTGCGTCAATAAAAAGTATTTTATGGCTATTGTCGCCTCTGTTCTTATTCAAAAACCACAAACAAGCCGGAATGGTGACCGTTGCAAACAAGTTGCTTGGGAGTGACACGATACAGTCAATGATGCCACCATCACGCTCCACCATTGCTTTGCGGATTGCGTACTCCTCTTTTTGATTGCTACTCAGACTCCCATTGGCAAGCACAATGCCAGCCTTTCCCTTTTGTGTCAATTTGCTTGCAATGTGACTGAGCCAAGCATAATTAGCATTGCCCTTGGGTGGCACGCCAAATATCCAATCTCTTTGAATTTGCAAGTGCTTTCCACCATCCACATTGAATGGCGGATTGGCCATCACAAAATCTGCACGCAAGGTTGGATGCCTGTCATCATTGAAAGTATCCCCCCACTGCAAACCCAAATTTGCCTCAATACCCCGTATTGCAAGATTCATTTTGGCAAGACGCCAAGTTTGCGGGTTCATCTCCTGCCCATAGATTGAAATATTGTTTATGTGACCTTGATGCTCTTTGATAAATTTGACAGAATGAACAAACATCCCTCCGCTACCGCAGGCAGGGTCATATACATACCCATTGTACGGCTCAATCATCTCCACTATCAAATCTACAATGCACGATGGAGTATAAAACTCTCCACCTTTTTGTCCGTGACTTTTGCTAAAATTGCCAAGAAAATATTCATAGCACTTGCCAAAAAAATCACTGTCATAGTTGGTCGTGACAAGTTGATTATTAAAAACATCAATCAACTCCCCCAGGGCTCTCTTGTCAATTTCCTCACTGCTATACACTTTGGGGAGGATGCCTTGCAAATTTTCGTTTTCTTTTTCTATGGCAAGCAACGCCTCATCCAAAACTTTGCCTATCTCTTCTTTTTTGCTGTTGGCTACAATATTTTCCCACCTGGACTCTTTGGGTATCCAAAAGATACTAAGCCTGATATACTCATCTCTATCTTCTTCTAGCCCTTGATAGTATTCTTTATCTTGCAAAAGCTCGTTGCGTCTAGCCTCAAATCTATCACTGACATATTTCAAAAAAATGAGCCCCAAGCTGGTGTCCATATACATAATAGGAGATACCTTGTCACGCAAAACGGTGGCTGCATCCCATAGCGTGGCCTCCAAACTCTTGAATGTTTTTTTGCTTTTTTCTTTTTCTCTCGGCATACTTCCCCCATCAACCAAAGTATTATACCATAAAACAACAAAAATGTCTATCAAATAGGCCAATTTGACAGGAGCCTGCATTATAAGAAGTCATTCTCACTCCCTTTGTGCAAAGGAAATGCCCCATATAAAATGGACTTTTGAATGCCTTTTTTGCCAGTTGTTGACACCTGCCTTGCCAATCGTCCATTTGGTCTTTGCGTCTAAGCCGCTAATTTTACCTTTTACAAACAATACATTTTTCCTCCAAAATTCATATAAGATTGTTACCAACTTTGCTTTATCCCACTGTATGTTGTATGTCAAAAATCAAAACCCATCAACAAGCACCAAGACTTATTGACGGGTTGTGTTGGTGGAGATGAGGGGAGTTGAACCCCTTTCCGAAAAGAATGCTAAACTCAGGTTCTACATGTTTAGTGTCCTTGATAAATACACGCCTGCTTGGACAAATGGACACAACACCAAACAGGAGCGGGCAATGAGATGTCGTAGGGTGCGTATTGTCACCACTCCCTACCAAGGTCTAGTTGTTGACGCCCATTTTGCACCCCAAACCAAAATGCAAATGACCGTGCCGCCTAACTAGGCTGCAAGTGCAAACGCAGGAGCGCTTGCAAATTTAACTGTTTTGTCAGTTAGTTGTTTGCCCCTTTTTGGGTAGACTGGGCGACTACCACATGCACCAAAAGCCACACGCTCCCCGTCGAAGCCGTGACACCCCCACAAAAACAATGGCAAGGCTTGCCTTGTTTGTGTAGGTTTGGGTCTATTGTCCAACCATAGGGTGGACAATATGAATAAAAAATAAACCCTACATTCATTATAACACATTTTTTGTTTTCTGTCAACCCCTGCATCCTGTGTTGGAATGCACTCCAAAACAAGACAAGTACAAACGCCGTACAAAATACCAAAATGAAAAAATGAAGTCTCTATCAGTCACTCCGTGTACGGGAAATTGCAAAATAGGCTCCCAAAGTGCAAGCATCTATCTATACCCATAAGTCTGCGATAGTTTAAGTTTAAGTTATGGTTGCAAAATGCTCTCAAACAATGGGAACCCCTATCTAGTCTTTTTGTCTTTTTTTATTCCAATGCATTTAGACAATCAAAGACCCTCCTACTAGTACACCCCATCCACGCACAAATTTATGTCAAAAAGATTTGACATAAGGCATTGTTGAGTGCGTGCATAAACGAATACAGATTGGCTTGTTGTATGACGCCTAGGTGCGTTTTGGCTTTGGTCAACTGCCTTTGCAAATTGTCTGCACAAGTACGCATTGCTTGCAAAGACTCATCGGTGGTGGCAATCTCTTTGGCAAGTTGCTCCATTTGCACAAGTTGTCTACCCAGATTGACACTCATATTTTGCACCCTATGGTACACCGCTTGTATGCTCGTTGTGCCTTGTTCTAGTTGCTCCAAGGAGGCGTTCAGTTTGCTTGCAATGGCAAAATAATGATTGTATCCCTCCAAAAAAGACTGCACTTGTGCGTCATTTTTGACCGCAAACTGAATGGGAGATGTCTCTACCCCCTTTGTCTGCATAGATGGATACTTGACAATATGTGCCTCCACAAATTTAATGGCATCCGTCTGTGAGGCACACACTTTGGCTACAAGCAAGTTGTCTAATGAGAATCCAGCCAACCCCTCTTTTTGGAGCCCTTGACTCTCACTCTCCGTGGCGTTCTCAAAATACACAATGTATTGCCTAGGCGTATTGTATGCAAACACCAATCTTCTCTCAAACAAGTACGCATACCCCACCGCACCCAATGCCACCAAGATGGCAAGCACAATGAGCATACAAACAACAAAGGGTGCATTGACACGCCTTGCAATGTTTTTTCCGCCTTTGTACCCCTCGGGCAAAGCAAAGACATAGGTATTGTTTTCTTGCACTGCATTTTTCAACTTTGTTAGGCTCCTATTTGTACTTTTTATATAACCGAACTTGTAAACAAAATGGTCAAAACCCCACCCAAAACACTCAACAAAACAAGTATCAACACATAAATCATCAGTCTTTGCCACATCTTTCTGAACTCAAAAATAATAAAACTAGAATTCTCATAACGATAACAATATTGGGCACAGTGATATAAATATATGCAAAAGTTGTAGTATAATGCAAGGGTCAAAAGAAAAAACGGAACCAGCCCAAAAAGCGACACAAAAACAGCCCCAAAACCAAACAGTCTGAACACGAGCGTCACGGTCACGGCAAAATTGAAAATCCTCTGAATCAACACAACCAAGCAAAGGGGCGTCGTGTAGTAATGAAACATTGCAAAGTACAACAAAAACAAAGAAAGGATATTGTTGAGTATCAACCAATATATGTACTTGTCACGCCCAATCACAATGACAAGATTGTAATAACTAGCATTGTAATGTGCCAAGGCCGTGTGCGGATTGAGTGCTTTGATGCCAGCACGGATTCCAAAATACACGCAAGCAATCAAAAGCATTATGCCAAATATATACCACTTGCGATTGTTTCTGATATGACCCGCAATATCGTCCCTAATCCCGTACTTGTTGATATAAAACAATTTCATCACGCTAGTATACGACAAAAATCTACAAAATATGCAAGCAACCTGTGCCAAAGACACGCTTGGTTTTTCTTGGGCTCCGCATCCACGACCGCTTTTTGCTCATCCAATCGACCGTGCCTACACGCCTAGTTTACCATTGTCCTCATCCGCTCTCTCTGCCACAACACAAGCCTCCCACCCAAAATGATTGGCGTGCTTGCCAACGCTCACACGCTGACCTCACTTTGGGTGACAATGTGTGCCTTGTGCTTTTGCAACAAAGGTTCTACAATGGTTTGCACAAAGTCAATGGTTTGTTCTTGGGCACGCCCCTTGTACTGTTGTGGGTCCAATATCTTGTCCCACTTGTCTTTGACAATACCCAAGGCTTTTTCTTTTTTGAGCAAGTCAATCAGCGGGTTCTCGCCCCCTGCCTTGATGATAGCCACCGCCTCCATACTCTTTTGCCTAATCAACTCGTGGCATTGTTGCCTGTCTCCCCCTGCCTGTACGCACTCCATCAACAGGGTCTCCGTCGCCATAAAAGGCATCTCGGCGGCAAGTCTTTTTGCCACAATGTTGTGATTGACCACCAAACCACTTGCAATATTGAGGTGCAAATTGAGCACCCCATCCAAAGCCAAAAAAGCCTGTGGAATCGTGATACGCCGGATAGCACTGTCATCAAGTGTCCGCTCCAACCACTGAGCCACTTCCGTATTGGCGGCCGTTGTGGGCAAACCTATGACAAACCTTGCAAGAC
>WQZE01000043.1 GCA_009780875.1 Bacillota bacterium
CCTCAATCCAACTTTTACTACCTCAAAACCCGCTACTACGACCCGACCACGGGACGATTCATCAGTGCGGACAACATAGAGACCGCAGTCACCGCCCAACAATGCCTACCCAATGGGCTCAACCTCTACCTCTACTGCTTTAATGACCCCATCAACGCCAAAGATGAGAATGGCGATATGCCGGATTGGTTGAAGGTCGTGCTGGGGGTTGTGGTGGTTGCTGGACTAGTTGCATTGACCGTAGTGACTTTTGGTACAACGGGCATTGCGGCAGCCATTGCTGGTGGAGCACTGATGGGAGGATTGATTGGCGGTGGTGCTGGTGGTGTGATTGCTGCCACAAATGGGACAGATGTGATTGGTGGTATTTTGGGCGGTGTTGTGATGGGTGCCGCAATGGGTGGACTGTTTGCCTTTGGTGGGGCGGCTGCCTTGGGTGCCGTTGGTGTCGGCCTAGGTGCAGGCTTTGCAATGGCCACGGGTGTTGGGGCGTTGGCGGGGCTTGCCTTTTACTCCATTGAGGCTGGATTCAATGACAATTGGAACACCAAGGATTTTTTTGCGGCAGGTGGCATTGGTGCCTTGCAAGGAGTCATCAGTTTTGGTGGTGGTGCCCTTACAGGATACCTGGGCGGTTTTGACAAAATGCTCTTAGGTGATTTTGGAGAACAAGGTGCCAGTTACCAAGCATTGAGGAGTTTGGAGTTAGTGAGAAGTGGTGAATGGTTTTTGCGTGAATCGTTGGTAAAGGGTGGCATAAGTGCTGTTTCAGCGGGGTTTCGTGCGTTGGTTAGTATCATAAAAAAATGGTTGAAACAATGAAAAAAGTGGTAGGCGTAATTTATATTGGACTGATATTCGGACTCTTGTGCGCAGGCAATTTGCTTATTAGAATTGGATATACTTCTATGTTAGGCATTATGGGGTTTGCTTGTCTCGGTTTTGGTGCATTGCTATTTCTTTGTGGGGTATTGGTTTCGATATGGTGTGCTAATAAAAAAGTGAAAGAGAGGGAGATGAAATACCAAGAGTCATTACAAGAAAAAACACGCTATAAGCAAGAGTTGAAAGAAAGATACGGCGTAGATGTGAGTGATGAACAAATGAAACAATGGCAAGAATCATAACTTGTTATACAAAAGAAAAACAAATGATAAAACATGCTCTATACGGCAAAATATGCCGGATTGGTTCAAAAATACACTCTTCATTGCAGCAGCTGTAGTGGTCGTAGCCGCCCTTGCAGTGGGCACAGTGGTGACAGGCGGAGCCCTAGGCGTTGCCCTTGCTGGTGCCGCCATTGGAGCCATAGGCGGTGCTGCCGGTGCAACCATCTCCACGGTCATCTCAAACGACTGGTCCAACTACGGTAGCAACCTTTTTGGCGGTGTTGTCTTTGGTGGCATCAGTGGTTTTGTGGGTGGCACAGGTATTGGACTCCTAGGTCAAATTGCCATCAATGCAGGGCTCGGTATTGCCAACTATGCTTTCAGTGCCGCCGTGAGTGGCGACAACATCACCGCTGGCGGATTGGTCTTTAATGGCGTGCTGGGGGGTGCAATGGGTTGGCTTGGTGGTGGTGCCTCAGTAGAGAGGGCGGTCAATGTATCGTTGTTTAGAACGGCTGGTGCTACCAACTTTTTCAAGGTTATGGTGCTTGAAGCGACAGTGAAAGGAACTTTAAAATCGCTTGGCGTAACAGTGGGGGGATGGGCAGCAGATATTGCATACACTCAGTTAAAAAAATATTTAATAAAGAGAGTATCTTGTGGGGCTTTTAGGGAGTAGGTGTGGATAGTGCAGAAGTTTCTAGATTAGTAGGTCTATATATAAGTTGTAGAATGATGTGTATAGGCTTTCATATGACAATGTATAGCAGAGATATGGTAGTATAGGAAGAAAACAACAGCAAGGCTAGTAAGCAAAGTCAACTTGATGAACTTGCAAAAGCCAAACATATTGATTATTTTGAGATGGCCAAGATACAGTTGGGAATGGACAGAGAAAAGGTAATGAATATTGGTATCCGTTGGCTTTTTTGGCGATGCAAAAAAGTGAATAAAAAGGAAATCTTATTGATGACATTTGCATTGCAAGTGGTGGATATTGGTTTTTTTGCAAGTGCGACAATTGCACTTGTTGTGAGTGTGCTGGTTGGAAATTCTGTGTATGTCGGGTATGTATTTTTGGTGGAAAGTATTTATTTTCTATTTTTTGGAGGTGTGCTTATGCATTATAGGAAAAAATATAAAGCAAGAAGTATTTAGCAATATCCAAAATAGTGCACACAAGATAAAATTATGCAATAGACAAAAGAAAAACCAAGGATAGACAAACTAGATACGGCACACAAATGCCGTATCTAGTTTGTCACATAAAGTGCAAAACGGTTGACAAGGGAGACATTGTAGTACAATATAAATGTACTCAAAGTGAAGACAAATGCTTGCCAACACGAGATTGGGACTGATAGGTAAAAAGATTTAATGAAGAAAGTAAAGCGTATGATTTGGAATGGCTTACAAATCGCAATTGTAAGCGTTGCTACTGTTGGTTGCTTTGTAATACTAATTTTTGAGGAGTGGATTGGATTTTTAATTGCCGTGGCGGGAGAGGGATGTTTGGTGATGATTGGAATGTTTAGTCATTAGAAATCCAAGAAAGAAGCCATAGAAAGAGAAAGACAATACAAGAGTCTTACAAAAAAAGCACGCTATAAGCAAGAGTTGAGAGAAAGATGCGGCGTAGATGTGAGTGATGAACAAATCAAGCAATGGCAAGAATCATAACTTGTTATACAAAAGAAAAACAAAGTATACAGCAAACTAGATAGGGCACGCAAGGGTCGTATCTAGTTTTTTTATGTCAAAAAGATTGACAAAGCAAGGGGTGTTGTAGTACAATAAGAGAGGTGTGATGGGGGAATTTGAAGGAGATTGCCAAGGATTGCGTGTACTATGAAAAAATTCATTGATAAATTTAGTGAGGATATGCCCAATTTGAGACACTTGGAAAAGAGTGTTTTGTATTTTGTGGACAAAAACTTGCAACGGGCAAGTAAATTGGCATTGGCAGAACTTGCAGAGGTCACCAATGTGTCAACGACTACGATTGTGAGAATGTGCAAGAACTTGCATCTCAATGGCTATGCTCATTTTAAAATTATTATGCAAGAGTGTCTGGCAGAGGGCGAGTCTCCTAAAAGTAGTTTTTTGCAGTGTTATCAAGAGGATATTTGGGGCGCAATGCACGGTCAAAGCGAGGAGAGGCTACAAGAGGTTGCAGGCATTGTCTTGGGGGCTGAGCGAGTGGTGATTATTTCGGTAGGGCTCACCAAGATGATTGGCGAGTATTTGAGCAAATTGTTTATGCAAGTGGGGAGACCTAGCATCTATCTCTATGAATCGCATTTGATAGAGTTGGTTGCCAATGATTTGACAGCCAAGGATGTTGTCATCTTTTTGACTTCCTCAGGGGAGACCAAGACGCTCATTCGTGTTGCAGAAAAACTGATGCATAGCCATATCCGTATGGTGGTGATTTCCAACTCGGCGGACAGCACGCTTGCCAAATTTTGCTCTCATAGAATTGGTGGCAACACCAAAAAAAGTTGTTTTTCGGGTTATGATGTCTCCACTCGTACCACCTTGATGATTTATATAGACCTCTTGTTTGAATCCTTTTTGCGGTTGAAAGATGCACACGCCAAGGAAAACCCCCTAGAATAAGCGAAAGGTACATATATCGTTGCAAGTATATTTGTTGGTATCTATGTATTTTTGTACACGGTTTGTACTTGCAAGGGAGATTACTTTGTTGTATAATAATATTGGAAATACAAATGCTAGTTATTTAAGGAGAAAACACGAAATGGAATTAAAACAAATGACCCAAGAGAGTTTGCTGTTTTTGGACAAAGAGTGGGATACCAAAGCGGATGTTATTAAGCACCTCGTAGATGCGCTTTACGAGCAAGGGTGTATTGATTCCAAAGAGGCGTTTCTTGAAGCGGTTATGCAACGAGAAAAAGAGTCTCCCACAGGGCTAGAAAAAGGTCTTGCAATCCCACACGGAAAATCGGCGACCGTCAAAAAAGCAGCCTTTGCTTTTGCCCGCCTCAAAAATGCTGTCAAGGATTGGGAGAGTTTGATTGCGGACAACCAAGTGCAGTATGTCTTTTTGTTGGCGGTTCCAGCCGGAGAGGCCAACACGACACACCTTGCAATGCTGTCAGCACTCAGCACTCGCTTGATGAACGAACGCTATTTTGAGGGAATCAAGACAGCGGATACAACGCAAGCATTTTTGCAAGCCTTGGATTTTGAGGAGTCCTCCACCCAGGAGACGCCTGTTGCGGCGGCAACCAACAAGGTTGTGCTTGCCGTGACAGCGTGTGCGACGGGGATTGCACACACTTATATGGCGGCCGAGGCGTTGTCCAAAGCGGGTGCCGAGTTGGGCATTGAGGTGTATACCGAGAAGCAAGGTGCAAGCGGCATTGTGGACAAGTTTACGGAGGAGCAAATCAAGCGTGCGGATGCGGTGATTTTTGCCAACGATGTTGCCTTGATAGGCAAAGAGAGATTCCACGGCAAGCAATATATCCAAACAAAAGTTGCTGAGCCACTCAAAGAGGCAAAGAGTTTGCTCCAAAAAGCACTAGACAAACCGGATGGTGTGGTCAAAGAAGAGAGTGCTAGCAAAGATACGGACAAAAAACAAAGTTTTGGAGCCAGTTTGTACCGTGCTATCTTGACGGGTATGTCCTATATGATACCGGTCATTGTGGCGGCTGGTTTGATGATTGGTCTATCTAGATTGTTGGCGTTGCCTTTTGGTTTGGGAGAAAAGATATCAGATGCTGAGTATCTCACCAGTGAAAATGGGTTTCTAAAAATCTTGGCGTATCTCAACTTGTTTGGCAACTTTGTGTTCAAGTTTATGTTTCCTGTGTTTAGTGCCTATGTCGCCTTTTCTATTGCGGGTAGGTCAGGAATCGTGTCAGGATTGCTGGGCGGTGCCTTTGCGGCCGGTATGCACTTTACCTTTTGGGGTGCAGGTGCCACAGCAACCGCCACCTTGTGGGGAACCTCAGGTATTGCTTCTGGTTTCTTGGGGGCCGTTATCCTAGGTTTGGTTGCGGGTATTGTGTCCAAGTTCCTCAACGAAAAAATTAAAGTGCACAAAAACCTGGAAGCCATCAAGCCAATGTTGATTGTGCCGTCTTTGTCTGTATTGGCAATATTCTTGCTCAACTATGCATTGGTAGAACCTGTCTTTGGTGGCGTAAACAAATGGTTGCAAGAAACCATTGCAAATGCATCGGGTGGCAGTACCCTTGTTTTGGCGGGTATTATTGCAGCAGCCACCGCTTTTGATTTGGGTGGACCTATCAACAAAGCAGCAGGCACCATTGCCATTGGTTTGGCAGCAGATATGATTTTCCCACTCACGGCCAGGGTTATTGCCATTGTTATCCCACCGATTGGATTGGGACTAGCCACCGTGCTAGACAAATTTATTGTCAGAAAAAGAGTGTTTAGCGAAGATTTGCGAGTGGCTGGATCTACCTCTATTGTGCTTGGATTTATTGCCATCAGCGAAGGAGCGATTCCGTTTATGCTCAAAAACCCATTGATTACCATTCCTATCAATGTGATTGGGGCGGTCTTGGGGTCGTGCTTGGCGGTGGCTTTGGGTGCCGTGCAATGGTTGCCTTTGCCAGCAATTTGGGGATGGGCACTTGTGACCAACATTGTTGCTTATTTGGTTGGTTTGTTTGCGGGCGTTTTGTTTGTGGCACTAGCCAATATTGTGGTGAGATTTTTCTTGCTCAAACGCACCGAAAAGAAAGCGGTCCAAGCATAATAACAAAATAAAATAAAAACAGGTTGATTGTCCTCTCAAAAATGGTTGAGGGGGCAATCATAACCTAAGTATACAAAATCGTAGAGAAAAAAAAGGTTTATGAAAAAGAAGCAATGGATACACATAGTACCCCACTCACATTGGGATAGGGAGTGGTACTTTTCTCAGGAAGATTCCAATATCTTGTTGGTAGAGAATCTTGATTATTTGATAGAGACACTAGAAAAAGATGAAATATTTTTGTCCTATACCTTTGACGGGCAACTTTCTGTGATAGAAGATTATTTGCAGGTACGACCAGAAAACAAGCAGCGGTTGCAAAAATTGATTGCACAAAAAAGGATTTTGATTGGACCTTGGTATACGCAAAGTGACTCCCGCATTGTGCACAAAGAGGCACTGATAAGAAACTTGTTTTATGGGATAAAACTTGGCGACGCAATGGGTGGCAGTATGGGGGTCGGGTATTTGCCCGATGCTTTTGGTCAGAACGCATACTTGCCTTCTATTTTTCAAAATTTGGGTATCAGGCACCTTGTTTTTCAACGAGGGGTTTATGATGACCAACTTGGTGGGAATCTCAATTTGCATTGGGTATCACCTGATGGAGTGGGCATCAAGGCAAACAATTTGTATTTGGGATATGGTCCTGGCAAGTTTTTGACAAGTGAGGAGGCGTATATCCAAAACCAATTGCATCCAATGCTTGACAAGTTGTCTGCGTTGGGTGGGGATACAGGTCATTTGGTTTTGCCATCTGGTGGAGACCAAGTGCTTGTCAAAAAGAATTTGCCAAACATTGTGCAAGAACTCAATCAAAAAGATGCCGAGTATGCGTATCGTTTGTCGGATTATCCAACCTACTTTGAGGCGATAGAAAAAGAAGCCTTGGTGGCGGCAACAGTTCAAGGGGAGTTGATTGCGACGCAAAAATCTCGGGTGCACCGCACGATTGCTTCCCAACGCATAGATATCAAGCAACTCAACTACCAAGTAGAGCATTTGCTCATTCATATTTTGGAGCCTTTGGCGGTCATTGGGCAACACTTTGGGCTCGTATACCCGCAAACTTGGCTTGACAAAGCGTGGAAGTTGTTGTTTGATGTGGATGCGCACGACAGCATTTGTGGTTGCAACTCGGATGACACCAATCGTGATATCAAGCACAGATTGCATCAAATCCACCGGATGGCTAGCAATTTGATTTTGATTATCAAAAAACAAATCACACATTCTATTGCACAAACCCTTGAAAACCAAGAGGTTTTTACGGTCTTCAATTTGTTGCCCAAGGTGAGTCAGACGCCGCTCAGCGTGACGCTATTTTCTAGGGCAAACAAATTTGGGATTCGTGATTTGGCGGGCAAATCAGTTGCTTTTGAGGTTGTGGAGCAGACCTATGTGAGCGGTGGCAAAACGGTGGTGGTGACCGCAAATGGTGAGCAAGAGCGGGAGATAGAGGGGTACTATCGTACGGTGGTGCAACTTTTGGATGTCAGCGTGCCTGCGATAGGTTGGACCACTTTTTGTATGGTGGAGTCAGATAAAGAGATGGTTGTGCCTCTTTTGCAAAAGGCAAAGAGCATAGAAAACGAGCAGTACAAGATATGTGTCAAGG
>WQZE01000044.1 GCA_009780875.1 Bacillota bacterium
AACATTGCGGGCTGGGACAACAAGCAATTGGAGGACTATATCACGGAGCAACAAGTCGCCTGCCCAAACTGTGGCAAGAGTGAGTTCACGGGTATACGCAAATTCAATCTTATGTTCAAGACTTTTCAAGGCGTCAACGAGGACACCGCAAGCACCGTGTACTTGCGTCCCGAGACCGCCCAAGGCATTTTTGTCAACTTTGCCAATCTCTTGCGTACCAACCGCAACAAAATGCCCTTTGGTGTAGGACAAATCGGTAAATCGTTCCGCAACGAAATCACTCCCGGAAACTTTACCTTCCGCACTCGTGAGTTTGAGCAAATGGAGTTGGAGTTCTTTTGCAAACCTGGCACGGATTTGGAGTGGTTTGGTTATTGGAAAGACTTTTGCCACAACTGGCTTTTGACGCTCGGTCTCCAAACGGACAACTTGCGACTCCGTGACCACGCACAAGATGAATTGTCACATTACAGCAAAGCCACCACCGATTTTGAATACAAGTTCCCCTTTGGCTGGGGCGAACTTTGGGGCATTGCTGACCGCACGGATTTTGACCTCAATTGCCACAACAAAAAATCGGGCAAAGACCTTGTATACACCGACGCTGCAACAGGTGAAAAATTTGTGCCCTATGTCATAGAGCCATCCTTGGGAGCCGACCGTGTGACACTCGCATTTTTGTGTGATGCCTATACTGAGGAGACTTTGGAAGGCGGAGATATTCGCACCGTACTCCGCCTGCATCCAGCTCTTGCACCTTTCAAGGCCGCCATCTTGCCCTTGCAAAAAGATGAGCAACTCGTTGCCAAAGCCAAAGAGATATACAAAAAACTCTCCACTCGTTTCAATGTAGCCTATGACGAAAGCACCTCCATTGGTAAACGCTATCGCAGACAAGATGAGATTGGCACACCTTATTGTATCACCGTTGACTTTGACACCTTGACCACGGATACCGTGACCATCCGCCACCGTGACACAATGAAACAACGGCGTGTATCCATCCGTGGACTTGGATACTCCATCGCAAGACGCCTCAAATTCTAAGCACACACAGCAGGCGTAGGATTGGATTGGATTGGCACACCTTATTGTATCGCCGCCTACTTTGACACCTGACCTACGGATACTGTGACCATCCGCCACCGTTACACAATGAAGCAACGGCGTGTATCCATCCGTGGACTTGGATACTCCATCGCAAGACGCCTCAAATTCTAAATTCACAAACACAATACAAACCATAAATTTGAAATTCAAAATTATGATTTATTCAACAATTTTGCTATGAATTGCGTTCCTTTTGTTGAAACCGCCAAATTCCTCCGAAAACCACCACAAAATAGGCTCAAAAACGCCATACTCCTCCAAAATTCGCCAAAAGTACTTTAAATTTTTGCAAATTTTAAAAATATTGTTCAAAAATGGGCAAATCTGGTTGACTTTTGTCTCAAAATAAGATATAATTATATAGTAATCAATTGTGCTACTTTTGTGAGCCAGTTTGATGGCACGCTGTGTACTTTGTTTGAGCATCTCCCATTCATCGCTAGCGACTTTATTATGACATACCGAGACGAACACCCTCACCTGGGTCTCTCCTCGTAAATAGTGGCAATGGTTTTATGTACCTTGCCACTACCTTACATAAAAACCCTGTACAACTCAATCTCTGTCAATCCATTTGTATTACCTTATCATTGTTTTTTGGTGCAAACAAATTGCTTGCTGTGTATCTTGTTTTGTCCCCACAAAATGTATCCATCTTTGCATTGCAACAAAAAAGAGCGAACAGATCGTTCACTCTTTTACATTTTTATTTGTTTTTTGGTGCACAATGAGGTCAGAGTCTCTTGTCTTTTGTTGTTTTAGCCAAAGTACCAAAATACGCCCATCAACAAGGCAAACACGGCAATCACCAAAATGATTCCCATAAAGATGGCATTGGCAAAAGCACTACGATACTCAGGAGAGCGTTTGTTGGCACCACTGGTCATCACTTTGACGCAACGAAAAATAGCAAGCACACTTGCAAGCACATAGCAAGCAAGACCAGCCACCACGACCACTTGCCCAACTTTGCTACTGAGCACCATCCCAATGATAATCAAAATGGATGCCACCAAAATCAAAATATCTGACAACTGTCTGAGTCCAAAATGAACAAAATACCTAAAAACCGGGTTGACCCTTTTTGTCTTTGCCATACTAGTATTGTACCCCTATCACGCAAAAAAATATTACCGCTGTTGCAAATGCTTTTGACACAGTCCAAACGATGGCACCACGCACACAGGCACCACGCATACAAAAAATTATCACCAATCTTGCGACAAAATGCCCAAGAATTTGAGACACACCTAAATCTAGCACAATTGCCCAAAACGATTGCTTTGGACAATGGTACCGTCTCCTATCAAATGTTTATTGGAATGCTTTGACAATTTGAAAAACAATATAAATTACACAAATAATAATGCAAATAATCCAAGACCAAAACCAAAACTTGCTTTTCATCTTTTTTGCAACATCCACAGAGTTGATGGCAATGACAGATACCGCAATGGCAAAAGCAAGTGCTTGCAAAAATTTGGCAATCGTATTGAGAGTTTGACTATCCAAAATAGAAAAAATCACCGCAAGCACAAGTGCAATCGCCAAAAAGAAAATCGCCACAATAGAGAAAGTAGCCAGCACCTCTTTTTTGCTCGGCTTGTCGTTGTTGCTACCGTTGCTCATACATATACCTCCACCCCTTTGATTTGTCCAAAGGGTTTTATAAAATACTCCATCAAGTATAACACATTTTGCAAAAAAGGTCAAGCATTCTATCGCACCAAACGCAAAATTTATTGACGGGCAAAGGCGTGGCTTTGCCCTAAAATTTTGGTGCGAACTTTTTATGGTCTTTCTTTCTTCTGCTTTATTACACGCTCATACATTTTTCTTTAAGTTTTTGCAATCACTCTTTACTTTTAAAAAGCAATCTCAAAATAGTGCAACCACGCTGCAAATTTGTCTTGTGCTGAGAGACAAGTCTCTTGCAAAAATCCTGGTTGTTTGGTGTACTC
The DNA here is from genome assembly GCA_009780875.1 of Bacillota bacterium. Taxonomy (GTDB): domain Bacteria; phylum Bacillota; class Clostridia; order Christensenellales; family Pumilibacteraceae; genus WQZE01. The sequence goes on from WQZE01000044.1 coordinate 3,072, forward strand.
CCTCAGTCCACGGATATAATACGCCTTGTGCTCACTCTCAATCACAAAAGGCACAACGGCATTTTGCAAACATTGCCACAAAATGAGCAATCGCCCCACTCTGCCATTGCCATCTTGAAAAGGATGAATACTTTCAAATGCAAAATGAAAAGCAACTACCTCTTGGAGCGACATTGCATTGCCGGCATATTTGGCAAGCAAATCCTGCATTTGCTTTTTGACTTGCTTGGGAGGACAGGTTGCAACACCCCCCACCTCATTGGGCTTTTGCTTGTACTCGCCCACACCAAACCACGCAATGCGTGATTGCGTAGTGCCTTGTTTGAGCAAGCGGTGCAACTCCTTGACACCTGTCTCCGTGACCGCATTTTGCGCATTGTCAATCACCCAGTCAATGCACGCAAAATGATTGGTGGTCTCCACCAAATCATCCAACGGCACACCATTGCAGTCATCGCCCACCGTGTTGGTCTCAAAAATAAACCTGGTCTGTTCCTCGGTCAAACGACTGCCCTCCATATGATTGGAGTTGTATGTCAAAGCAACCTGCACCTTGTGATACAAGCCCCCTTTGATTTTGCCCTGCTTTTCTTGTCGCAATCTTTGCAATACTTGATTCACAATGGACTCCTTGCTTCCGCATCGCACCAAACGCAAAATTTCTTGACGCAAAAAAATGCGATTTTTTGCTGAAATTTTAGTGCGAACTTTTTATTGACTTGTATTTTGACTGCCTTGTTCTATTTGTTGCTTTCGCTTTTCTGCTTTGGTTTTTTTATCTGCCCATACTTTGGATTCCTTGATTATTTCATCTCTGCCACTTTGGTATTGATATAGTCAATTTGCTCTTGGGTCAGTTTGTATTTGGCAAATAATTGCTTGTCAATCTCTGGGATGGGCTGGGTCCAATCTATGTCACTTTGGGGGGAGAAATCTTGCACGGGCACATTTTGCCACAAATCCGCCCCTGATGCTGTTTGTGTTACTTTGGAAACACCAAGCATCACTCTTGAAAACTTAGTTTTAAGATATATCAACAAATTATTGGCCTCATTTGCTGTATCAAAACAACCTAGACTAATAAATGTTTGATTCGCTCCCATCAAAGGAAGTCCAAGCAATGGAGTACTCAACGCCTCACCCAACGCCCCGCTTCCATTGGAACTTGGTACAAAAACTTTGTATTTATCTAAATTTTTGTGTGATTTAATATAATCTCTTTTGATAAATCGTGTTGTACGCCCCCCCCCACACGACCCAGTATTTGAATACAATCATCGTTTTGCAAAGGTTGCTCCAAAAAGAATTCAGGATAACGCTCCAAATCCGGGGATGCAATATATGGCTTTGGTTTTGCTAAATATTTTTTTCTAATATCCATAAAATCCTTTTCAAGTTGTTGACTGTACTGATAACTCGTGCTGGAAAACAAGAATGTAGCCAAAGAGTTAGAATATACAGGTGCAACCGTTTGATATATGCTTTTAACAAAGTCATTGGGCAAATACTTCCCCATCGCCCCAAAGTTTTGCATACAGTCCCTCAACCCAATGGCAACCCCGCCCTTGATATCCACACTGGGAAAAATATCTTGTGAGTTGGGATGATACGACACCACCTTGAAGTGTGGGTCGTTAAGCATTTTTTGATTCCATTCCGTGGGAGTCTTGCCCACATCAAACAAAAACCGTGCAGGCGTAATCAGCGTCACCACAGGTGCCAAAGCACACGCCAACTCATAGTACAAATGGTACACGGGCGGCTGTTCACTACGATTTTCATCCTCCTCTTGGTACGGCGGATTCCCTATGACTATATCAAATTTCATATTTCCCTTTTGTATTCGTACTGCTTACAACACTCCCCTTTGTACTATGTGTGTTTGTCTTGCTTTTTGTGATTTTTGATTTTGGTTGTTGGTTGTTGGTTGTTGGTTGTTGCACTTTGTCCAATGCAAGAGCATTGGAGCCCAAGCGTTTATGACGGTTTCTTTATCTGGGTTGTACGCTTGCCAATAGCAAAGACAAATACGCTAGATTGTGGGTTTGTGCATTGTGGTGTTGCTTTCTTGGGTTTGTTTGTACACGGTTACAAAAGACAAATATCCTTGTTGTGTTGTATAGCGTTGCGTGCTTTGTGGTCACTCAGCGTTGTTGCGCCTTGCACGGTTGCGACGACTTTTGCAATTTTGTTGGTAGATTTTTGCACGCCCTTTTTGGCGGCTCTTGCCTATACCCCTATTTGAGAGCACTTCTTTTGCAAATTGGCACCTTGCAAAGCCTAGTGCAACCAAAGAGAAACGAGCAACATTGCAAACAAAAGTCCCACTAGGACACAACCAAAAAAAGGCAAATACGCCTTGAAAGCCGCTCGTATCAAGGCTCTCCGTTCTACTCTCTCCAATTTTGCTTGTGCCTTTTTGTGGGCTTTTTGTTGTGCCCAATCGTCCGCTGTTTGCGTTTCTTGTACTGCCTTTATGTTTGGTTTATCGCCACCCATACCAAAACGCCCGCCCCCATTGAGAGCGGACATATCAAACACGGTCCTGCCATCATCTACAAATTTTGGCTTTGGTTTTTTTTGCTTTTTGGTTTTCATATTTGTTTGCTAGTGCTAAGCACGCTGACACGGCTCCAAGCATTTTGTGCTTCTACCACTTCAACTGCGTACCAATGGAGGCGTCCTTTGATACCAAGAAACTCCATCCATTGACCTTTTGCCATCAGCATCACGCCCCAACAATGCTTGCCTTATGTCACAATCATATAGACTACTTGCCTTTTGCCAATTCCTCAGCAAAGTGGCACGCCACAAAGTGTCCTGGTTCAATTTCTCTCAACGCTGGGCGACTGTCAATACAGATGCCTTTTGCGTGTGGGCAACGAGTGCAAAACTTGCAGCCTTTGGGAGGGTTGACCGGAGAGGGAATATCCCCCACAGGAATAATTCTCTCTTTGGTTTTTCTTGGGTCAGCAACGGGTACGGCCGACAACAAGATTTGTGTGTAGGGGTGCGTCGTGTTTTCAAAAATACGGTCCCTAGTGCCTAGTTCCATCACACTCCCAAGATACATCACGCAAATGCGGTCGCTGATATGCGAGATGACCGACAAGTCGTGTGAAATAAAAACATAACTGAGTCCAAACTCTTTTTTGAGGTCTTGCAACAAATTGATAATTTGTGCTTGGATGGACACATCCAAGGCACTCACGGGCTCATCGCAAACCACCAATTTGGGATTGACAGCCAAAGTGCGGGCAATGCAAATCCTTTGTCTTTGCCCACCGCTAAACTCGTGCGGATAACGGTTGTAATAATGTGCCTGCAAACCACACTTGGCCATTGTGGCAAGAACATGCTCTTTGACTTTTTCTTTGGGCACAATATTGTGTACTTTGACCGCCTCTGCAATAATGTTGCCCACACTCATCCTTGGTGGCAAACTGCTGTACGGGTCTTGAAAAATAATTTGCAACTGTGTGCGAATCTTTCGCATTTCGCTGCGTGACAAATGGGTGATATCTTGACCATCAAAAATAATTTGCCCTGCATCAATGTCGTGCACACGCAAAATACTGCGACCCATCGTTGTTTTGCCACAACCAGACTCACCCACGATTCCCAGGGTCTCCCCCTCGCTGAGTTCAAAACTGACATCATCCACGGCTTTGAGTCTGACAAGTGGTTTGCCAAAAAGGCTTGTTTTGACGGTGAAATACTTTTTGAGATTGCTGACTTTCAAAATTGTCTTAGTCATTTGCACCACCTTTCTTTTTTGCTTTTGCTTTGCCTACTGTCACTTTTTTGACGGTATCTTTGCTTGTGGGGAGCACTGCATTGGGTTCACAAACAACCTCATTGGTTGTTCCCGTCATCTCGCTCTCACTCGCCCTATTTTCTTGCTTTGTTGCGTCCGCAGTACTCCCTGCATCCGTCATCTTTGGAGTGTTGCTAGGGCTGTGTTCTGATTGTGTCCCGTTTTTTTTGTTTTTCTTTGCAATTTCCAAGGCTCTATGACAAACAGCATAATGTGTCTCACTCAATCGCACACTGGGTGGATAAGGTCCTTTGCACTGCTCACACGCATAACTACACCTATCCAAAAAGTGGCAATGCGGCGGCATATTGATTGGATTGGGCACATTGCCAGGAATACTGTGCAGTTTTTCTATTTTCTGTCCCAAGGTTGGCTTGGATTCCTGCAAGCCCCTTGTGTAAGGGTGTACGGGGTTATAAAAAATTTCGTCAACGGTGCCCGCTTCCACCACACGACCCGCATACATCACCACTACAAAATCAGCCATCTCAGCAATCACGCCCAAGTCGTGCGTAATCAGCATAATACTGCTAGACATTTCCACTTTGATTTTTCGCAACAAGTCCAAAATTTGTG
>WQZE01000045.1 GCA_009780875.1 Bacillota bacterium
AAATCCCCCCAGTAGTATAACAATAACCAAACCAACGGTCTTGTCCCATCGTGGGGCAAGATGTGGTTGGTTTTGCGTATTTTTGTGCCCTTTGCAGGCACATTTGGAATGCGTGCAAAAATGTGTCAAGGAATGTTCTCTGCGGGGCGTCAGCAGTCTATGCACAGGCTTACGCTCTCCAAGATTGCTTTTTTTGAGAGTTTTATGCCTTAATGTAACCAAAACCAACCAAACCCTTTGTCCAACAAAATTGCACTACGAGTTGAGATAAATTTTTTATAAAGCGTGCCCAGGCACCGATTGCGAGGAGCAATCAAATTATTTTTTTGAGACAAGTTGTTTGAGCGTGTGATATCTTTGAAGCCGACAATACCATTTGGTTGCACACACGGAAGTGTGTAAAATCGGACAGGTGTCAGACACACAAAGGACATATACAATTTGGTCATCAGTCTGAGAGTAGTGCAATTTTGGACGGTAGTCTTGGCATAGACCACGGAGAGAAACCATATGAACCGTCTGAGAGTAGTGCAATTTTGGACGGTAGTCTTGGAGTAGTGCATAATTATATACAAAAATGTATAATTATGCAAGATAAGCAGGGGCACAGTAGGGGCTTTACTTCGTTCGCTCATCTGCAACAAAAAAGAGACCGCAAATGGGACGAGTGGCAGTCTCACAAAATCGTAGCATCAAGCAAAATGGACAAGTGAGTAGGGGCTTTACTTCGTTCGCCCGCCTGCAAACCAAATAAAGCAATAAAGCAATAAAGCAATAAAACAATAAAACACAAGGCATTGTAGGGGTCGTTTTGCACCTTTTCAATCAAAAAAAGAAACAAGTAGTTTTCAAAAAGTAATCGTTTGTGAAATAAAAAAATTCAATTGATTCTGTTATGTTCAGTTTTAGGAAAGAATAGGAGAGAGATATGAAAAATTTGCAAAGAAACAGGGTATGGTTGGTTGCCTTGTTGTGCGTGATGGTGGTCGTGGGGCTTGTGGCTTGTGACAAAAATTTCCCAAAGCCTGAGGCATACCGTTTGAGTGAGACCTCTGTGGTGTATAATTACCAGGATTTTTCTGGTGAGTTGTTGGCTTTGCCCACGGTATATGACCAAAACGGCAAGGTTGTCAGTAGTGACAAGTTTGTTTGGAGGCAGGTGAGTGGCGAGTCCGCAAGCCTCCAAGAGGGTGATATGCTTTTGCTCAAAAACATCAGTGGAGACAATGTGTTTGAATGTGTCATCCAAGGTACCTCCAAGGAGTGGGTGTTGGAGTACGATGCAAGCGTTGTGGCTGGGCTCAATGGCGGGCTTGCGAGCAGTTTGGAGGGGGCAGACTATGCAACACAGCCTGGTATTGGCAAGCATAGGGTTTTTGGCAACAAAAAGATTGACCCACAATCCTTGCAACTGAGCGACTGGCACGAGAGTGTGTCTTTGTATCCTGGTGTGGGTGGTGTTGGCAATGAGGATTACAGTGTCCGTGTGACAAGCAATGGCGTGGAAAGCACAGCCATAGACTATGCGTTTGTGGGCGACAACAAGTTGGATTTGGTTTTTGACAAATCCGCTGTGGGGAGTGTGGCCATCAAAATCACACTAGAAAAAGAAGATGAGATTGGGGAGTTCCCTTTTGTGGGCTACACATTTGATATTGTGGATGGAATCAATATCACCACCAAAGATGAGTTGCTTGCGGTGCAAAGGTTGACAGCGTACAATGGTGCCAATGATAGTGACTATATAGGGGGTATGGTAGGGGGCGTAGGCGACCCTGTGGGAGGACCCAATGACAACAAGTACACCTATACCAAAAATGGAACAGAGTATACGGGTGTGGACGGCACGCATTTTGAAAATATAGTTGTTCGTAACAATATCAAGGACATTGACAGGGTTGTGCTGTTTTATGGCAGTGTATATGGCAATGGATATACGCTGGATTCTACGCCTTATGGGGACAATTGGAGTACCAATTCACCCACAAGTTACACCATATATGGTGAGAGTCAAGTATACAACACGGCGTGCTTTTATATGATGAGCGACAATACTGTTTTGGACAACATCCATTTGGTGGGGGACAATACAGAGTACGACAGCATCAATGAGTATATAGATTCCAAAATTGTGTTGGGTATTTGGGGTGTGACCAACACCATCAAATTGGATGGCACAGATACGGATGGCAATCCCATTGCGTACAATGTGGACAAATATATTGACAAGATTAGACAACCCAAAAATATCAAATTGCTCAATAGTCATATAGAAAAGGGCATACGAAACCTTTCTATCAGTGCGGCACCTTCCCCACAAGAACCCATTGTGATTGAGAGTTGTGCTTTTGGATATGCGGCAGAGAACAATATTTGGCTTGCCACCGATTGGAGACGCCCAGAAAGCGACAAGCCAACCGGACCTGATGACAAAAAATACAGATCGTTTGTGACACTCAAAAACAGCGTATTGCGGCAAGCAAGGTACTCGCCGATTGGATATGCAAACAATGTGTATACAAAAGTAGGCGTACCACAGTACAATGGCTATGGTTCCAAACTGACACTTTTGGGTGACAAGAATTATTTGTTTGCGTGGAAAAAGTACACGGAGATTGATTTGGGATCCGTGTCATTGGGAGGATTTTTGACCTTGGATATTTTTCAACAGCTGATGAAGCCAGCCTTGGAAAGTCCCAAGAACAAAGATATGCTCAAAGAAGTCGTATACAACTATCAAGAGGATGCCAATGGCAATCCCGTTGGTCAAGAAGATTGGTGGTTGGATTTGTCTGTCTTTGGCAATATCATTGCAGGGCAATATATTCTCAACAGCCAGGACAAAGATATGATACACGCCAATGGGGTGGACGCAACACAAAGCAATCTTGCAAGCGTGTTGACAAGCGAAAAGACGCTCAGACTCTATGAAACTGTGGACGAAAGCAAATATGCGGCGGAAGTAAGTTTGTGGCTGTACAAAGGCAGCAATTTGCCCGCTGACTTGCCAAAACCGGGCGATGACTTTAATGAACTTTCCGACGCCAAAATCCAAGAAATGCAACCCGCTCAGGGGATTTGAAAAATAAATGTAGTAGGAATTTATTTTTCAGAGTTGCCTTGTGCGAGGATGCAAACCATTGCAAAAGGCAACTCTGTGTGAGTTGTCTTTTGTCTTGCGGCAAGCACAATAAGGACAAACGATTTTGACACACAAATAACGAGTGCAAAAGGGCACGGGTTAGCCAGGAAGCAGCACTCAGCCATCAAGGGATTGGATAGGGAGAGGGTTCTTGACACTTATCCGCACTATCCATCAGACAAAGTATTGGATAGGATATGTCCTCATCCTTGTCTTTGAAAAAAAGATAGGGGATTTGAGCCCCCAAATGCTTCTATGTGAGGGAGACATTGCAGTTGAAACCCAAATTTCTCATTATTTTATAATGAGAAATTTGACAAAGTGTGCAATATATGATATACTTGTACAAAACACAAAAGGAATAAAAAAATGAATCATATAGACAAAATAGCAAAAGTGGATAGCGAGATTGCAAAGGCAATTGGGTTGGAGTTGTCTCGGCAAAGAGACAACATTGAGTTGATAGCCAGCGAGAACTTTGTGTCAGAGGCCGTGCTTTTGACAGCGGGGAGCGTGCTGACCAACAAGTATGCCGAGGGTTATCCTGGCAAGAGGTATTACAATGGGTGTCACAATGTGGACACTGTGGAGACGCTTGCCATTGAGCGGGCAAAAAAATTGTTTGGAGCGGAGCACGCCAATGTGCAACCGCATAGTGGGGCGAGTGCCAATTTTGCGGTTTGGTTTGCTTTGCTCAACCCTGGGGATACCGTGCTTGGGATGGACTTGGCACACGGCGGGCATTTGACGCACGGGAGCAAGGTCAATTATAGCGGTAGGTACTACAACATTGTCTCCTATGGAGTGGACAAAGAGACAGAGACCATTGATTATGATGCGGTGGAGAGACTTGCACAAGAGCACAAACCCAAGATGATTGTGGCGGGGGCAAGTGCCTATGCACGCTCCATTGATTTTGAGAGATTTGGCAAGATTGCAAAGAGTGTGGGGGCATATTTGATGGTGGATATGGCACACATTGCGGGGCTTGTGGCGGTTGGGTTGCACCCAAATCCGGTGCCCTATGCAGATGTGGTGACCACCACGACACACAAGACTTTGCGAGGACCCAGGGGCGGGATGATTTTGTGCAAGGCAGAGCACGCACAAAAAATAGACAAGGCGATTTTTCCTGGGTCACAGGGCGGACCCTTGATGCATATCATTGCAGCCAAGGCGGTTGCCTTTGGGGAGGCATTGCGACCTGATTTTGCAAAGTACCAACAACAAATCATCAAAAATGCGGACGCCTTGGCAAAGGCACTTGTGCAAAAGGGGTTGGGACTTGTGAGCGGTGGCACGGACAATCACTTGTTGCTCGTCAAATTGGGCGGACACAATATTAGTGGGGCAGAGGCGGCTACGCTTTTGGACAGCGTGCGTATCACGGTCAACAAAAATGCCATACCTTTTGATACCACGCCACCCTCTGTCACGAGCGGCATACGATTGGGCACACCAGCCGTGACCACACGAGGATTTGTGGAAAGCGATATGGCAGAGACCGCAGATATCATTTTTGATGTGATGACCAACAAAGAACAAGTCATTGAGAAGAGTCTCAAACGAGTGGACGCCATTTGCAAAAAGTACCCATTGTACAAAAAGGTGTGGTAGCAGGCCTTGAGCAACGCACGGCGTGCTTGTCTAGTTGTCAAAAAATCTTTGCAATAGGCGGTAGTTTGATTGACAAACGATGTTTTTTGTGTTATGATATAGTAGATAAAACTTGTCAAGATGATGGCAAGACACCGTATTTGTGATTTTGACAAATACAAATCAACAATATTGTGCGTCGGTCGCAGGTTCACAGTGTGCAAACAATGGGGGCTTGGTGCGTACGCAAAAAAATAAACTGCCACGACAAAACAAAAACAAAACACCAAGCAATCTATTTGTTTGTGCATCATTTGTTTTGCCATAAAGTTTTTTGTTCAAGCGTGGCGAGGGAGAGGACGAGATGCGAGACAAGGACAGCAACAAAACAAAGGTCACAGACAAGATAGCAAAGACGGTGACCAAGGTTGCCAAGCAAACAGCGACCGCCACACAAAAGGCGGCAAGCGGCACCAAGAACACAATCAAAAGCGTTGTGAATGGTGCCAAGAAACCCATTTATTTGGATTACTCTGCAAGTACACCGGTGGACAAAGCGGTGTTGGATGAGATGATACCATACTTTTGTGAGAACTTTGGCAATGCCAACAGTATGCACTCTTTTGGACAAACGGGTGGGGTGGCGTTGGAGAACTCACGCAAACAAGTGGCACAGTTGTTTGGAGTTGGGTCCAATGAAATTTATTTTACGAGCGGTGGTACAGAGTCCGACAATTGGGCCATCAAAGGGATTATGGGTGCCCGCAAAGACCGCACCAAGTTGATAACAAGTAGTGTAGAGCACGCTGCCATTATGAGCAGTGCGGAGCAAGTTGCCAAGAGTGGCAAAGAGGTCGTATACTTGCCCGTGGATGAGGATGGCTTGGTTTTGCCCGAATATTTGCAAAATGCCATTGATGACAACACCGCACTTGTGTCCGTGATGCTTGCCAACAATGAGGTGGGCACCATCCAACCCGTTGCAAAACTTGCGGAGATTGCACACAAACACGGTGCATACTTTCATACCGATGCGGTGCAAGCGGTGGGCAGTATGCGTGTGTATCCAAGAGAGTTGGGCGTAGATTTGATGAGTGCCTCTGGTCACAAGATTTATGGGCCCAAAGGTATTGGAATGTTGTATGTCAAAAACGGTGTCAAGATTGATAGGTTTATGATTGGCGGACACCAAGAGCGGTCTATGCGTGGTGGCACCACCAATGTGCCCGTCGTGGTGGGCTTTGCAAAAGCCTTGGAGATTGCCCTCCGTGACCTTGACAAAAACACAAAGCAAATTGCAGAACTCCGTGATATGTTGGTGGACGGAATTATGTCCCAAGTGCCCTATGTGCATTACAACGGACACAAGACATTGCGATTGCCACAAAATGCAAGTTTCAGTTTTGACTATATTGAGGGCGAGGCAATCCTTATGCTTTTGGACCTCAAAGGTATTGCGTGCAGCAGTGGGTCGGCGTGTAGCAGTGGCTCGTTGTCGCCCTCCCATGTTTTGTTGGCGATGAACAAACCCATAGAGCAAGCCCACGGTTCTTTGCGGTTTAGTTTGGGCAAACACACCACCAAACAAGATATTGAGTACACCATACAGTCCGTTGTGGACACTTGCAAAGAGTTGAGAAAAATTTCACCGCTCTTTTTGGATATGGGGAGCAACGGTACAGAGATTTGAGACAATGAGGACATTTTGCCCCAACACAAAATCTCAGTGTTGACAAGCACAAGAGCATAGAGATTTGAGACAATGAAAGCATTGCCTCAAAACGATAGGAGTTTTTATTATGTACAATCAAAAAGTGATAGATGAATTTAGAAATCCACAAAACGCACACGAGATGCCAGATGCTGATTGTGTGGGCGAGGTGGGCGGACCTGAGTGCGGCGATATTATGCGTGTGTATCTCAAAATCAAAGATGGGGTGGTGACCGATGCATCCTTTTTGACCTTTGGATGCGCCTCCGCCATTGCAACATCCAGCGTTGCCACACGGCTTGTCAAAGGCAAAACCATTGCCGAGGCACTCAAAGTCACCAACAAACAAGTGGTGCAAGAGTTGGGCGAACTCCCCGCACAAAAATACCATTGCAGCGTCCTAGCCGAAGAAGCCATCAAAGACGCCATTGACAACTACTACAAACAACACCCAGAACTCAAACAATAACACAAAAAAGGTAAGAACAAAAACCAGTGCACAAGACCGTGCACTGGTTTTTGTTTTGCATAGTGTGTCAATATAGGCAAGAGTACTCAATGCAAACACACGGATAGAATTTGCTAAAAATTTTGAAAAAATTTTGTAGTATACTACAAAAGGCTTGACTTTGCCAAGCCTTAATAAATAGGAATAGGTTAGTTTTTGAAGTGCCTTGTAATTTGGTGCGTTTACAATTTTTGGAGATTATAAAAAATTAGGAAGGAGTTTGGTATGATGAAAAAAAGAATTTTTAGTTTGGTCTTTCTTGTTGGAATAGTGACAATGTCTGGGTTTTTTATTGGATGTGGGAAAGCGGATTTGGAGCGTCCGCCTGTGCCTAGTGATTTGGTTATGATTGATGGAGCATTGACTTGGGGTGAGGTTGCCATTGCGGATGGGTATAATGTTTATGCGGGGAATACTAAAATTAACGGTACTGAGTCACCAAGAAATACGACAGTATTTGTTGA
>WQZE01000046.1 GCA_009780875.1 Bacillota bacterium
AACTAGACCTTGCACGGTTACACCTTATTTCATATATTTTTTTGGAGGTATGGGTTTATGGGAATGCAAGCAAGCGGATGGGTAAGCGATAGAGTGTATGCACAAAGTGATGTGCAATATCAAGTACGCAATGTGGTGACTGGTGAGGCGATTGAATATAACTATTATGGATGGGACAAGGCGTATGCAAAGGCGATTGCAAAGGCATGGAAATATACACCCAAAAAATTGGCGTGGTTGAGAGAACATTGTAAAGGTAGGAAATGGAAGGAGGTGGCGGTTGATTTTAATGCAACATTTGGTACCAATGTGAAAGCGGAGGCTTTGCAGAAACGATGCAATGTGAATGGAATTTTTAATGGTGTTGTGTTTGTGCCAACACTACACGGAATCCAAACACCGCCACCCGTGCCAATGACACGCCCCATAGGAGCGGAGCGGATAGACAAGAAAGGTCGTGTTGTAATAAAGACGGCATTGCCACGCAAATGGGAGTTAAAGCACGAGGCAGTTTGGCGTGCTACCCACGGTGCAATCCCCAAAGGTCATATATAGTGACGCATAAGAATGGTGATAAACAGGACAACCGAATTGAGAATTTGGCAATCGTGAAAACCCCCGTGATGGCAACGATGATAACATTTGGTCTATGGGGGCTTGCAGATTTTTTTGATACAAGACATTTGATTGGTCAAGTGCATCACGCTGTGAGCAAAAGGAAAAAACATAATGAACAAAGAACTTGACAAAGGTGGTGCCAATGAATGAAATAACATTTGAGATTGTGGGCAAGCCCATTGGCAAAGAGCGACCACGCACATATACCAATTTGCGTGGCAAGGTGCATACACGCACGCCAGAGCGGACAAGGTCGTATGAGGAGTTGGTGCGGTGGGAGTTTTTGGCTGCACGGCGAGAGATGCAACTAACAAGCAATAGTGTGATTGACAAGTTTGGTGGAGCCGTGAGCGTGACCATCACGGTGTATTATGCAAGACCCAAGAGCGGAAAGACTTTTTGCACGGTGGAACAAGCCGTGGGCAGCCAATGTGGACAGTGTGCAATTCCCCGAGGAGTGGACGGAGCCCCAAGAGCCCACGGAGCCACCCGTAGAACCTGAGGCACCTAGTGAACAAAATGCGTTGCGTTCTGCCATTAAATCGTAGAAATGGTCAAATTTGCTTGCAAGCAACAAATTTGCGTGCAAGCAAATGAAACGCACCAAAACGCACGCAAATGCAAAAAAACGGCATTTGCAAGGAGAAGATAATGAGCATAAAGAAATATGGGTATATCAAGGCGTTTGATGATGGGAGTGGGGATAAAATTATTTTGTCAGCCAGTGCCAGACTTTTTGTGCTGTACAAGGATATTTGTGGCACGGACTTGCTGGCGGATTTTATGGAAATGCAAGAGAGCATTGTTGCCCTTGAACAAGAATGCTGCAAGCACCTAGCCAAAGAAATGGATGGCAGTATGGCGGATTTGAGTAAACGGGCAAAAGCCAAGTATGACAAAATGAGCGTGAGTGATTTGGAAAAGTTTTGCAAAGCCAAGAAAATCAAGGCAAGCCCCTTTGACAATCTTGCTTTTTTGAGTAGATTGATTTTTGTTATGTTTTGCAATGGGCTCACAGAGCAAGACAGGCAAGAGGCGTTGGCGATTAAAAAAAAAGAGTAAGCCAAGGTGCGGAGAATGATGGCGACTTTGCCACCAAACTTGTTTTTGCACTTTGCCAAAACAATGCACTCCATTTGCTTGACTGCTCCTTACCGTTTGTGATGGAGTACCTGGACCATTGTGCTGATGTGCACGACAAGGCGTGTGAGCAACAAGGCAAGCCCAAGGCAGAGCAAGTCAAGTGGGGAGATTTATGAGTACCAAATGCAAAAAGGAATGTTGGGAGTGCAACAAAATAAAAGCACAAGCCAAGGTAAACAAAATGCCACCCAATGGGCTTTGCAATCGTCTCATATGCAAACGGTGCTACAAAAAATTAGTCAAGCAAGACAAGGCAAAATTCAAGGGGGACAAGCAATGATACGATGTAGTCAGTGCGGAATTGGTGACCGCATAGGATTGTGGGTGTGTGAGCAGTGCAAGGGGTGTGAATATTGTTGCAAGTGTGAGCCAGTCCACGAGAATGGCACGCCAAACGATTGGAAATACAAAGCCAGCATTGGCGACGAGTAGGTGGACGATGGAAGATGTAGAGGATGGATCACTTGCTAGTTTTGCGGATTTTTTGCAAGACCTTGACAAAATGGTGGATGGAGCCGTGGATGTTGCCAAAGAGGTGATTGACAAAGAGGCGACAGCGTGGAAAGACCGAGTGGCACAGTACTTGCAAGCCAAGCACGGTGGTGGTACGGGTGGGCTGTTGCAGTCAATGAGGTTGGTGCCAGCCAAACGCAAGGGGAGTTACCACGGACACCGTTTGGAGTTTGATGGTTATGACCCGTACGGAAGACCGTACCAAGCAATTGCCAATACACTTAATGTTGGCACGGTGCAAGGAAACCGTATAGTCCCACCAAGTCATTTTATTGACAATGTAGCACCGCCTTTGCGACAACTTAACAACAAAATAATGGAGGCAGTGGATGATTATGTCGCAGAGCAAGATACCTGAGCACAATATTTGCGAGTGTTTTTATTGCAGGCAAACGCACGAATGCATAAATTTTTATGGAGCCGATATTTGCGATTGGTGTTTTGTAAAAAAATGGTATGAGCCCGTTGTGGAAGATTTGAGAAAAGGCAAGAACAAATTATGAATGGTAAAAAAATAGAACCAAGAATTAAACCGTGCAAAGAATGCAAAAGGGAGTTGCCCATCAAGGATATGATTGGCTGGTGTACTGCCGATGGGCACCTGATATTTGTATGCAAGTACTGTGTGTACGGCACACCGTTTGAGGTGTTGCCCAAGAATGAGGGTAACTGATGGCAAGTAGCAAAGAGGTGGGGCGGAACCTATCCGCCCTAGAAAGACAAATTCAAGCCAACAAGCAGGCGGTCAAGGACACCAATATGGAGTTGCGAGTGTTGGACAAAGCACTCAAACTTGACCCAGGCAACATTGACTTGATAAAACAAAAGTACGAGGTGTTCAACAGTCAAGCAGGCCTTGGGCGTGAAAGAGTACAACAGTTTGGAGAGCAAATTGAGGTACTAGATGCCAAATTGCAAAATGGCAGTTTGACACAAGAGCAATACAACACCAAGGTGGCACAAATCGCCGAGCAAAGCAGACTTGCCACCATTGAGGTGGATGCCTTGACCACCGCCGTGGATGGACAAGATGCCGCAATGAAAAGGTTGGATATTCAAAACTTTAATGCGGGGATAAAGAGTGCAAGGCAGAGTATGGCGGGACTTACAACAGTGATTGGTGGCGTGAGTGCTGCTTTTCACACCGTGAACAGTCTCATAAAAAATTGGGATAATATGGGTTGGTTTGAGGCGGCAATTACAGGCATAACGGCCGCTTTGACAGGACTAGCCACCATTATCTCTATCACACAAGTGGCACTCAAACCAATGACTGCGGCATTGATTGCGTTGGGTATCGGCACGGTAGTTGGGGCATTGAGTGCGGCAGGAGCCTTTAAAAAACCCAATGCACCCCAGCAAGATAGTGGCACATCAGGTCCATCCACAGGATGGGGAGCCTACTCATCCAGTACAAACGATGTCAACAATGCCATCAATCAATACCAAAGTCCAATGCAACAACGGAGTAGTGGGAGTATGGATTTGAATATCAATGTGAGCGGTGCAACTAGTTACAATCAACAAAAATAAAAGGGACAAGCAACCTTGCCCCTTTGAGATGGTTATTTATTGATAGTTACAATGGTGGGGGCGGATAAAGTCGTGGGACGCACGGTGAAAGTGCCAACCATTGTGAATTCCCAACCTTTCCAAGTATTTTTTGTAAAATCCACGGAATCTGCACTTGCGGAAATATCACCCAATTCATTCTCGTTTTCGTCAAGCAAGGTATAGGTAAGCGTAATGGCACTAACTTGCTTGCGATTGACCAACAGTCTACCACTGATGGTTGCGGCATACTTATTGGAGGCAATGCGCTGGACAGATAATTTTGCACTTTGTAGTTGGTAATCTGATTTGTTGCAACCCACGATCGCAAAGATGGAAAGGGACAACATTATACAGCCAATCACAATGATTAATATTTTTTTCATACTCGCTCCTTGTTTAAAACATTCAAAATTTACTATATTATATGTCTTAATAGGTAATATTTTAACTCAAAAAAAAATCAAGTATTTTTTTGCAAAAAATGAAAGGAAAATAAACAAATGTACACAATGTGGCTAGAAAACGACAAAAAGAGTGAAGAAAGTGGGCGTGGGGAGTGGTGGGATTTGGTGCCAAAGAGTGAGGCGGATGAGTTTTATGGGAGTTTATTTGTTGAGTTGAACGCATTTTCGGGAGCCAGTAGGGATGTGCAAAGTGCCCAGGTTGGCAAGGATTTTGTGGTAAGCAAGTAGACGCCCAAAGGCACGGACATCAGTGGAAAGATGATTTTCAGAGACCTTGCCCACAAGATGCGGTTTGTGGATTTTGTAGGCGGGTATGAGCGGACATTACGGTTGTATTATGACCCAAGTGGGCTTGTATTGCCAGAGACACGGCTCAAAGAGGGATGGTACAAAGAGGTGGTGATTACCCAAATCACGGATGGCTTGCGTGATACCAAGTTGGGCGTGTATGTATGCCAGGTCACCATGCAAATGCTTTCGGCTGTATGGAGGCGAGATACCACGGTAGCGAGCACGGAGACCATCACCGAGGGCACGCCACACACCATACCGTTTGTGTATCCGTATTTTTATGTGGCGGGCAAGACCTTGGTGGCAGAACTTTTGAACACAGGGGACAGGGTGGGATGCGTGGTGGAGGTGACCAACAACACAGGTGCACCGTTGTCAAAAGTTTTGTGGCAAGTGGAGAGCGGTGACAAAATCCAATATGCAAAGTGGATGAGCGGTGTGGAGCCATTGATAAACACCGCCAAACTGGTGGTGGACAGCAACCCACTGACCTATCGTGCAGATGTGGAGCGGGCGGGTGCAGGAACGGAGAGCGTGAGACGATTGCAAGAGCCCAACCTGCAATTTATCAATTTTGTGGATATCTACAACGGAGCCAACAAATTCTCTTTTGATTTTGATGGGCAAATAGAGGGCATTGATGTGAGGCTGAGTTATAGAGAAGAAGTAGAGCATTTGTAAGCCAAGGACACAAGAGCGGAAAAAAATGATGCCTTTGCAAGCAAGCAAAGAGCCAAAGGAGGTGAGCGTGATATACAGAACATTTGCATTGCAAGACCTGACAAGCGACCTTGCAACGGAAGAAATCAAAAACACGCTTGTGTATGCAAGCGATGGAGCGGTTGCAGATTTTGAAATCAATGAGGACTATTTGATGGACAACAATAGCCATATTGTATTGGTGGAAAAAACGGCGGCAGAGGTTGGGGAAATTATCACCTTGATTGGCGAGCGTGGCGAGTATGCTAGTGGGGTAATTTTTACCGTAGACAATGAAAACCTTAAAATTATTTTTAGGTCCATTTTGAGCATATTTGACCAAACCGTGCTCAATCCTAACCGTTTGGCAAGTAATGCTTGCAATTTGACTTTGTGTACGATGGAATAAACAAAACGGCGGAAATGCTGTTGGATTTGTTTAGTGGCAAGAACCAAAATGACGCATCCAAAAGGTTGCCTTTGCGGATGGTGACACGGGGAGGCGGGCAAACGGATGGGCGATGGAATGTACCCGCTGTGTGGAGCAACCGTGAAAACGATTACAACGCATTGGAGTGGATGAGGGACTTGTTTTTGCGGTTGAATGTGGTGATGCAACCATCTTTGCAATTTGAGACCAGCCGTGCGTTTATTGAGATGTTTGTGAGCAAAAACCAAAAGGTGGGGGAGGTCATCAAAAATAACATTAAGGGGATTGTGTTTGAACAAGCAGAGAACGCCCTGCCATCGGCAACGGTGTGTACCGTGGTGGACAGTGAGAGCAAGCAAGAATTGCTGACATATTATTTGCTTGATAATAATACGGTGACCACGGTTGCAGATGCACCAAACAGAGTGCAACCATACCGATTGACGGTGGCAGAGATAGACCAGAGCAAGAGCACGGACCAAAGGGCGGTGGCAGAGAATGCGTTGTTGTACAAAGACTTTGAGCATTTTATTGCCATCACCATTGACAAAAACCACAATTTTTATCCAAACTTGCAAATAGGTGACAGTGTGACGATTGTACCAAAAGTGATGGAGATGACCAAGGGTATGCCACCGCTGACGGACAAAGAACTTGCTACCATTGTGATACCCAGTGTGTATACAGGTAGGCAAGTGAGCAGTGAGAGCACGATAAGCAAATTATTTTTTGGGAAATTCAGGGTGGAGTATACGGATTTTATTCAACAAAATTATAGGAGGCAAAAATGAAACAACTGGCAGTGACCGCCGCAGGGCGTGAGGTGGATGGAACCAATATTATTGATGAAAGATTTTTGGCGGAAAGCATACGCAATATCCGTGGATGGGATGTGGGTGTTTTGGACAACAGTAATCTCAGCCAAAATAGCAGTTTTGAAAACTATCTTAAAGACCCAAATCCAGACTTTGTATGGAGATTGACACCACGGATAGCCGAGGATATCATTGTGGGGCGAGGGATGGCAAGTGCGTATGGGTATGATATCAAAAGTGAGGAGAATGTTAGTTTTTCTGTGGTGAGACCGAGCACGGGTACCAAATATGTGTTTATCTATTTGGAGTGGGATTTTTCGGATTTGAGCGTGCGGTACGGCAAAATTGATTTATGGGACAACGGATCCAACAGTGAATGGACACCCAACACGGCAGACTTGATAAACAACCCACTTGGAAACTACCAATTGCCCTTGTATCGGATTGCCATTGACACGAGCGGCAATATTACGGGTGTGCTCAATTGGACAGGATTGGGTAGAATGGCGAGTAAGGGAAACGCTGAAATCACACAAAACATCAATGGAGCCAACGCAACAGCCTTGGTGTACCGTGGTGTGATGTGGAGCAAACTCAGCGACCTTGCGTTGGAGTCCAAAAAGGCAAGGGTGGTCATTGACAACAAAAGTGGCAGCAATAATGAAATAACGCTAGCAAGTGGTGATAAACTCACCAACAAAGATGGTGGCTT
>WQZE01000047.1 GCA_009780875.1 Bacillota bacterium
CTTTTGTGGAGTGCATTTTGGGTATGCAAAAGAGTGACAATCACATAAAAATCAATCCCCATCTGCCACAAGATTTGCACAAAGTGTATGCACGGTGCAACTTTGCTCATCGGAATTTTGCCATCGCTGTGGTGGGTGGTTCGGGCAACAAATGGTCATTGCAGATAGGCAAGACGGGCTACCATATACCCAGTTTGCCTTTGGGAGATTGGTTGGAGGGCAAGACGCTCGTGGTCAAAAAAGTTGAGTAGGTCATTGTTTTGTGAGAACCAGTGCACTTGCTGCAATGCCTTGCTCTTGCCCAATCATTCCCAAATGCTCGGTGGTAGTGGCAGAAATTTTGATTTGGGAGGAGGGTATGCCGAGTGCTTTTGCAAGCGTGGATTCTATGTGAGGTATAAAAGGTGACAATTTGGGCTGTTGTGCCAAGATGACGGCGGATATATAGGCGATGGGTTTGTGACACATTGTTTTGACTTTTTGCAAAAGCACCATACTATCAATGCCTTTGTATTTTGGGTCGCTATCTGCAAACTGACAACCAATATCGGGCAGTCCATTGGCGGACAAAAGAGCGTCCATCACGGCGTGCGTGAGAACATCAGCATCGGAGTGACCCAAGAGTCCTTGGGTATGCGGTATGAGAGTGCCACCCAGTATCAGTTTGCGATGGGGTACAAGTGGGTGCACATCAAACCCCACACCAATGCTAGAAAAAACGCCTAGCCCCAACAAATCATTGACATTTGTGACCTTTTTGTTTTGGGGATTGCTAGGTACAAGATGAGGTACAAAGCCTGCCGCCAAAAAGATGCCACTATCATCTGTGAACTGTGACCAATCCATTGTATCGGAGTTGTCTTTTTTTTGTGAGGAGGTGTGTTGATATTGGTAGGCAAGTTTGAGTTTGCATAGGTCAAAACTTTGGGGTGTCACCAGATTGACCAAGGAGTTGCGTGAGAGGTGGGTGGTGATTTGGTTGTCTTGTGCCACGACTACGGTATCCGTTGTGGGCAAGCAAGCAATGCCGCTCCCTTTGCTTTGTGCACTGGCAATGCTTTGGTTGACGGTGTCTAGGGCCACAAAAGGTCGTGCACCATCGTGGATGACTACGATATCTTCCGCGCTTTCCAAAAGGGTATCCAAAGCATTTTTGACGCTTTGTTGCCTGGTGTCACCGCCAATGACAAAGGTGATTGGCTTGTCGGTATGCCGTGCAACACCGGTCACCAAATCTTGGATGGTGGTGATATCTATGGCGCGCACAACGACGATGAGTTCGTGGATATTGCTTTCCAAAAGCGTTTGTGCGGAGAGTTCCAAAATGGTTTTTGTGCCCGCCATATGCAAAACTTTGTTGAAGTCAAGTTGCGTGCGTGTGCCATTGCCCGCCGCCAATAAAATGCCATAAATCATAAGGTCTCCCAAACTAGGTGCAAATCTCATACATTTTGTCTGCGTCTTCTTTTTTTGTGGTTGTGGTGAGGGCTTTGACCACAAAACGCATCGTGGTGGTTCCAAAAGAGACACTCACAATGTCTCCTACGGCAAGTTGCTTGGCGGGTTTGGCTGGTTTGTCGTTGACACAAACTTTGCCTTTGTCGCACGCCTCCGCCGCCACGGTGCGTCTTTTGAGCACTCTGGATACTTTTAGAAATTTGTCAAGTCTCATAGATTCCTCTTGT
Organism: Bacillota bacterium; assembly: GCA_009780875.1. GTDB lineage: Bacteria > Bacillota > Clostridia > Christensenellales > Pumilibacteraceae > WQZE01. Next base: position 1,686 of record WQZE01000047.1, read on the forward strand.
TTTTTTGATACGGATAGTATAACACAACCAACAAAAAAAATCAATCTATTGTGGTGGCAAAGTGTATATATATGTGTGTTTTTGTATATAATACTAGAAAGACTGCATCCAGTCTTTGGAGTGGTTGCAGGCAACACAGTGTACAAAAGAAACACAAGGAGAAAATTATGAACGGAAATACATTACTAGGGATTGTCATAGGTGTAGTAGCGGGTGCGTTTTTGGTGGACACTTTTCAACCCGCCCAAGATTTGTTGGACAATTGCAAGCACGAGTTCAAAGCCAAAATGAAGCCTATACAACACGCCACCAAAACAGCAGCCAAATCTGCTACCAAGGCGGTGGGAGACAAAGTGGAGACCGTCAAACAAGAACTCATAAAAAAAGATTGATAAACAAAATCTTGGTGAAGCCTATAAAAACCAAAAGGGATTTGATAAAAAAATGCAAAGGAGTGTTTGCATTTTTTTATTGCAAAAAAATGTGAATTGTGGTATAATGATATCTATATGCAGTGTGGTGAAAAACAAGATTTTTGCAATCAAGACTTGTGTGGGCAGAGCACACGCAAGCATTGCACACCCCAAGGATACCAAGCATCGTCAGCAATCTATGACTTGGTAGTGGTGGGTGCGGGTCCTGCTGGATTGATGGCTGCGGGGTGTGCGGCCGCTCGGGGGCTTGGTGTGGCTGTCTTGGAGGGCAATGCCAAGTGTGGCAAAAAATTGTATATCACGGGCAAAGGTAGATGCAATCTTACCAATGACACCAACGCACAAGGGGTCTTGGACAATGTTGTATCCAATCCCAAATTTTTGTATGGAGCCTTGCACAAGTTTGCACCCAAAGATACAATAGATTTTTTTGAAAGCCGTGGTTTGCCGCTTGTGGTGGAGAGAGGGGGGAGAGTTTTTCCTTTTTCACAAAAGGCGAGCGATGTCACGAGTGTGCTGCAACAAAATGCACAAAAAGGGGGCGTGAAATTTTTTTTGGAGACAAAGGTCACGGGCGTGCAATGCTGTGAGCAAGGTGCATCTAGCAAGTTTGTTGTCAAATCAAGTGGGAGACAATTTTTTGCAAACAGCGTATTGATTGCTACGGGTGGCAAGAGTTATGCAATGACCGGCAGTGATGGGAGTGGCTGGGCATTGGCAAAAAATTTGGGTCACAACCTTGTTGCACCGATGCCTGCCTTGGTTGCCATTGAGTTTGTGCAAGATACCAAGCCCTTGCAAGGGTTGTCACTGAGAAATATCAACTGCAAGATTTTGCACAAGGCAAAAGTGGTCAAAGAAATCTTTGGAGAGATGGTGTTTACGGACAAGGGTGCAAGTGGTCCCATCATCTTGTCGGCAAGCAGTCTCATCAATCGTTGGTCGCTTGCGGATACAAGATTGCAATTGGATTTGAAACCTGGACTGTCTTTTGAAAAATTGGACGAGCGTGTGTTGCGTGATTTTGCTCTTTATCAAAACAAAGATTTTATCAACGCATTGGACGACTTGTTGCCCACAAAATTGATACCGTATATCGTGCAAAAGGTGGGCATAGCACCGCACAAAAAAGTCAACACTATTGCGAGGCAAGAGAGGCAAAATTTTGTGAATATGCTCAAAAAATTGGAGTTTGAACCTAGCAAACTGGGAGGCATTGATTTTGGGATTGTGACGGCAGGTGGCGTAGACACCAAGCAGATTGACCCCAAAACAATGCAAAGCAAGATTGTGCCTGGCTTGTATTTTGCGGGTGAATGCATAGATGTGGATGCCTTGACGGGTGGGTACAATGTGCAGATTGCCTTGTCAACCGGGCATTTGGTGGGCAATAGTGTGGGAGAAAATATATGATAGGATGTATTAGGGGCGCTACGACTTGCTCCAATGAAGAGCAAGATATCTTGCAAAGTGTTTGTGATTTGTTTGAGGATATTTTGCAAAAAAACGCCGTGCAGGCAAGCCAGGTGTGTTGTGTGTTTGTGTCCTCTACCCAAGATATCACCAAAGTCTATCCTGCCAAAGGTATCCGACGCTCAGAGCACTATCATAATGGGATTGCTTTGTTTAGCAGTTGCGAACCAATGATTGAAAACTCTTTGCAAGGATGCATAAGACTGCTCGTGCAAATACAAGAGAATCAAAAAACGACAGACAAAGATGTGTGCAAAAATACTGTATACAAGCATATATATCACAAAGGAGCAAAAATATTGAGACCAGACATTGCTTATTTTACCATTGCTATTGATGGACCATCCGGTGCGGGCAAAAGCACGCTAGCCAAAATTTTGGCAGGCAAACTTGGCATTCCGTATTTGGATACGGGTGCGATGTATCGCTCCCTTGCAGTCAAACTCTTGGATGAGGGATTGTATAGTGATGCGTGTGGATTGAGCCTTGCCGAACCACCACTGCAAGCATGGCTTCAAAACACGAGCATTGAATTTGTCAAAGAAAACGACAAAGACAAGGTGTACCTTGATGGGCAAGATGTGACACAACGGATTCGGGAGCACCATATCTCACAAATTGCGTCGGCGGTTTCTGCCAACAAAACGGTGAGACTCTCTTTGGTGGAAATGCAAAGGCAGATAGCAAGCAAATCCAGTTGCGTTTTGGATGGGAGGGACATAGGTACTTTTGTTTTGCCCAAGGCGGATTACAAATTTTTTGTGACCGCAAGTGTGATAGAGCGTGCCAAAAGGCGACAAGCACAACTCAAAAGCAAGGGGCAGATGGTTGATTTTAATACGCTCAAACAAGATATTGTGCAAAGGGATTTCAATGATTCCAACAGGGAATTTGCACCGCTCAGACAAGCACAAGATGCCGTATTGATAGACACGACCAAGTTGAGTGTGCAAAAAACGGTGGAGCAAATGATGCAACATATTGCAGTGGGCAATCCGCACAATGTGTAGATTGCAAGAAAGTTTTGAGGTGTGACAAAATGATATTTTATTGGCTGATGCATTATTTGGGCAAGATACTGATGTTCCCCTTTTTGGGGGTGGTTTATCCACTCAAAATTTTGGGCAAAAAAAATATGCCCAAAAACAAAAAAATTATTATGGTGTGTAATCATTTGAGTTTTGTGGATGTCTTGCAGGTTTGGGTGCGGACACCTGGGTGGCGGCGATTCTTGGCAAAAGATGAAGTGGGCAAAAGTCTTGCAAGACCTTTTGTCAAAGCAACGGGCACCATCTTTGTCAATCGTGACGGCAATGATATGAAAGCCGTGAGAAAGTGTATTGCAGTACTAGGCAAGGGTCAAGGACTCAATATTTTTCCGGAGGGGACAAGAAACAAAAGCCACGAGGATTTGCAAGAGTTGCAAAGAGGGGTTGCTATGTTTGCAATCAAGACGGGTGCCACCATTGTGCCCATCAATATCTTGCACAAGTCAAAGGCTTTTTGCAAAAACTATTTATCCTTTGGCACGCCGTTCACACTTGTGCAGTTTGAGGGTATTGCCAACAGACAAAACACAGAGCAAGGCACGCAAATGATTTTTGAGGCTATGCAACAAGCAAAACAAAACACAATGCAATTTTTGCAAGATAAAGGCAATACAGAGATGCAAGCGTGAGCACGCTATGCAAATGCAAACAAAACCCTAACACAATGTTGTTGGGGTTTTTTTGTAACAAAATTTTGCCCTTTGCAATAGTATGAAAGTAGGGCGTACCTATTGCTTGCAGGCGTGCAGGCCTTACCAAAGATTTGATTTGCAAAGGACAAAACTCACCCATCGGCCGAGGGGGAGACGGTATTTTTGAAAGGAGGACACACAAATGTTCGGAAATAATTGTGGAAACTGCTGCGGTGGCGGCAATGATATTTTCTTGCTTTTGTTGTTGTTGTGCGGCTTTGGCGGTGGCAACAACTGCGGCGGCGGATTTGGTGGCGGTGGCAAAAGCATAGATATGTGCGATTTGGTTATGCTACTTGTCTTGATGTCTTGTTTTGGTGGTAGCAACAACTGCTGCAAATAATCACTTGACATAACAAAAAATTTACTTAGCAAAAAACCTTGCCTTTGCAGGGTTTTTTGTACACCCTTGGCAAATCGCTTTTGTGGGATTTTGTCAAACAGGTTGTTTGTGAGTGTCAACTATATATGACCAAATGCACAAGACGATTACATTTTTTTGCAAGCACAATGACAGACTCAGTAATCAGTGTGCCCTTGTCCAATATTTTTTTGCCCAGATTATCATAGATATCACTGGTCAACAATTTGTCTTTGATAAAGTAATACTTGTCATAGGACAGACCTTGGGGCGGGGTTCTGGTGACCTCGGTGTGGTCGCTATCAATTTGTGTTGGGAAAACTGCCGTATTGTGCAACTCTGTGGGGCGTGGCATAGGAGATTTTTGCGTGGTGCCCAAAAGTGCGTTGGGGATGGTCGTGTTGGGAGTGATTGTTTTGAGTTTGTCTTGTGGTTCTTGTTTTTTTTGTGGTGCAAGCATCGTTGTGTTGACAATTTTTGCAGGGCTCACAGATGGAAGCAACGGATTGTTGTGCAAGCGGGGCACGGCTGCTTTGTCATTTTTTTGTGATGGGGTGGGCGTGGTTTGGTTTTTGGGTGGCACGGGTTTTTGCAAAAGTGTGTTTTGGATGGGTTGAGAGAGCGGAGATGGTGTGATTGACTTTTGCGGAGATATCACAAATTTGTGAGAGGTGTTTTGTGTGCCTAGCAGATGAGAGATGGATGTATCCGTCGTGGATTGGGTTGGTGGGGTAGAGATGGGCGTGGTGTCCAAAGGGGTTGTGGGGATTGGTTGCCTAGGGGTGGGTTGCGTAGGCAAGGTGACAGAGGGAGTACTGTTGTTGACAGGGTGTGTGTTTGGGGACGTTTTTGTCTCCGTGGTGCTTATGGATGGTTTGGGAGTCGTTGGATAGGGCAAGGTATGCAAGCGTGGCGTGGAGGGAGTGTCCGCTTGGATGGGATTCGTTGTGGCAAGATTGTTTGTATCCTTGGGTAACTCATTTCTTGGAGGTGTATCAAGCGGTACAATTTTGGGACTTGTGATTTTTACTTTTGGCAAAGCCGAAAGTTTGATTCTATGATTGAGCCCACTTGTTTTGCCTCGCACAATCATTTTTTTTCCGCTGTCATTGATACAAACTCCTGAGTCTGATACAGAGTGCACAAGGCTCAAATCATAGTTTTTTTTGTCCACAGCAATTTCACACACTTTGGATTTTTGCAGGGTGATTTCCGTCAAAGTTCCCATAAACTTGCCATTTTGATTGTAAAGTTTTTGCAGGTATGGGCAGACCGGTTTTTGTGTGCCTATCTCAAAAAATGAATGCAAATCGGACAAAGAGCGAACCACAATGGCATCTTGTGACAAATCTACAATATCCCTAAAATGCACAAACTTGCAAGGGGCATCGTGGGTGTCTTGCGTATGGACAAGCAATCCTTTGGCAAAATGCAAATGCTTGTCAAAACCCACATTTTTGATGGTGCC
>WQZE01000048.1 GCA_009780875.1 Bacillota bacterium
CAATGACTTTGCAAGCAAGATGTATTATGGTGATACAACGGTTGGGGGTGTACTATTTGGGAGCGTGGCGTTTGGTTTGGCAAAATTGCTTACACCGATAGGCGCCACCATTGTGTGCTTGTTGGCGACGACTGGTTGTTTGTTTGGATTTGCGGGCAAATCTCCTCGTGCCATCATAGATAGATTACGCAACCAAAATCCAGAGAGAGTGGGTTTGGGGAGTGGGGTGCAACCGCTCACTTATTTGACACCCAATGAATTTGAGATGGGTCAGTTTGGTGCATCACCCATTGTACCACAAACAGAGCAAGCCCTTTTTGTAGAGAAATTGCAACCCTTGCAAAACCAGCCATTGTTTTTGCAAGCACCCAGTACGCAACCAATGCAACAAGGTGCGTGGGCACCCTCGCATACAAGTGCGGAGTCCCTTAGCCTTTTTGGCACCACGCCCTTTGAGAGTGTGAGCAATCCAAATGCAGCCGTGGTGGACAATCGTGCTAGCCAAATGCACACGGACGCAAGGTTTGGGACAATGTACCCAGAAGAGAACATTCTCAGCGAAGAAGAAAGGCGTGCTATTGCACAAAGAGAACTGCAAGAACGCAAAGAACAGGCCGAAAAGGACTTTGCCAATACTTCGTTTAGTTTTGCAAGATTTTCGGGCAGCCCCCAAAGCACGCACACAGAGCCCACTGTTGGGAGTAGTTTGAGCATAGACAACCTAGCAACAAGTGGATTTGGTTTTGGCAGTGGCGTGGGGCAAACTCGGGCTACCCAACGGTTGGAGAGTGCGATCACCCAGACTGCAATGCCACAAAAATTTGTGCACGGTGGTGCGGCTGCCAATGGTTTCAAATTGTCTGGGATGATTGCAGCCAATCCTGCCACCCTGCCGCAAGAGGTGGATTACTACAATGATGAGGGGATTCTCAATGCTGATCAAATAGTAGGGATGGAGACACCGCAAAGGGGTGTGTCCAGCACAGAACAAGATGTACCCACAGCCATACAATCAAAATATATCCATTTTGCAAGCGTGGAGACGCCAGCTCTACAAGCCAAAGTCAAGGTGCAACCCAAAAGCGAAATGACCCACAATCTAGAAAAACTTTTTGGGAGTGCTTCGCTTGTCCGCAATCCTGTTGTGGACGAACCCATTTTGAACGGGGAGTTGTTTTTTGAAAAGGACAAAGTAGTAGACAAAGAGCCCGCCCCAGTGGTACAGCAAGTAGCACAAGAAGAACAGTCTCCGATTTTGAGCGTGAGTTCGTTTGCGTCAGAGACGGAGACCAAAAAGACGACTGAAAGCAAAACAGAGGGATTGAACATTCCTCCGATTGACCCAAATTTGTTTCATTTTTTGGAGGGGCAAAAAGCACCTGCCAAACCAGAAAAGCAAGCGACACCCAAAGTGGCACAAAAAAAACAGAGCGAGGAGTTGTCGCAAGGTTTTGATTTTTTGAGCAATTTTCCAAAGTATGAGGATGCTTTTGAGCAAGTTGAGCAAGAGCCCATCCAAACTGGGTGGGAAGAGGAGCAAGAGAGCAGAGCAAACCAAGAGTTTGAAAACTTGCTTGCTTTGGAGAGTTTTAAAAAACAAAGGGATTCGTATGAGGACTCTTTGGATAGCATAGATGCCTATGATGACGCTGAGGACTTGCTGGACACTGAGTCCACAGCGGAGATTGCAAGAGCCCCAGAGCAAGATTTTAGTGGGTACTATAATTATTTGGATCAAAACACTACGATTACACCGCTCAGTCCTGAGGCAATGTTGCCGTTGTCTTTGGGAGAGGTGGGCACACGCAAAGCACGCAATTCACGCATTGGTGCCAGCAAAATGAATACGGTACAAACGCAAATGGATGATGTGCTTGGGGTGGATACCAAGAAAAAATCCTCACGCAAAAAAAGAACACAATATATCAAGCCCAATATTTCTTTGCTTGCCAATCTATCTACGGACACTTTTGAAAACAGTGACCATATCAATGCCAATGGTGACCTTTTGGTCAAGGCGTTGACCGACCTTGGTTTGCCGGTAGAACTCTTGGACATTGTGGTGGGTCCCTCGGTGACAAGGTATGAAATCAGCGTGCCGATGGGTACCTCGGTCAAAAAGATTGAGCAGTTTGCAGAGGACATCCAATACGCCTTGGCGTGCAATGGCAAAATCAGAATAGAAACCCCCATTTTGGGCAAACGGGCGATTGGCGTAGAGGTGCCCAATGATGTGGTAGCAACCGTGGGGCTCAAAGCCATCATAGAGTCAAGAGCCTTTGTGGACTCCAAGCACCCCTTGACGGTGGCACTGGGCAAGGATATTGGGGGAGATTATATTGTCGCCAATATTGCCAAAATGCCACACTTGTTGATTGCAGGGGCGACGGGCAGTGGAAAGTCCGCTTGTCTCAATTCAATGATAACCAGTCTTTTGTACAAATCTACCCCCGAAGAAGTCCGCATCGTGTTGATTGACCCCAAGAGGGTTGAGTTTAGCATCTATGCACATTTGCCCAATTTGCTTATCAAAGATATCATTACCGAGCCTGAACACGCTGTCAATGCTTTGGACTATATGATTGGCGAAATGAATCATAGGTATGCGATATTCAATGCACACAATGCCAAAAGTCTTGATGAATACAACAACTGTCAAGCCGTAGCGGATGGATTGGAGCCCAAACTACCTTATATTGTCATCATTGTAGATGAGTTGGCGGACCTTATGATGGCGAGCAAAAGGGTGGTTGAGGACAAGATTAGAGCCTTGACGCAAAAATCCAGGGCATCGGGCATCCATCTTGTATTGGCAACACAAAGACCCTCTGTGGATGTGGTCACCGGCACTATCAAAAGCAATCTGCCCACCAGAATTGCATTTTCGGTCACCAACTTTCAAGATTCCAAAACGATTTTGGATGGCTCTGGGGCTGAGAATCTTTTGGGCAAGGGTGATATGCTTTATATGTCTCCCGATTCAAGCACCGCCAAGCGTATCCAAGGCGCCTATATCACCAACGAAGAAGTCAAGAGTGTGGTTGCTTTTTGCAAAGAGAACAACGAGTGCGAGTACAATGAATCCGTCGCAGACGCCATTGTCAGACACAAAGAACAAGAAAGTGGCAACACAATGGGCAGGGTGGAAAGAGACCAAAATAGCACGGATATAGAGTTTGAAAATGCGTTGTACTATGCCATCTCCAAGGGGCAAATTTCTACCTCCAAAATACAGTCCGTTTTTGAGATGGGCTATGCAAGAGCGGGACGAATCATCAGTCAAATGGAGAAAAGAGGCTATATTTCCGAGGGTGATGGGGCAAAGCCACGCACAGTACTCTTGTCTATGGAGCAGTTTGAGAGATTGTACCCAGAGACCGTTGCAAGAAATCGTTTTTAGTTGTACCCATCGTTTTTCTTTTTTGGTATTTTTCTTTATCTTGTGCAAAAAGACAAAATCCACACAAAACAAATGGAAAAACAAAACACAAAAAGAGTTGCCATCGTGTCACTTGGTTGTGACAAAAACAGAGTAGACACCGAGCGTATGTTGTATCGTTTGCGGCAAGGTGGCTATGAGATTACGAGCGAATTTGACAAAGCGGAAATCATTGTTGTCAATACTTGTGCTTTTATTTTGTCGGCACGCCGTGAGGCGGTCGGCAATATTTTGCAGTGTGCCGAGTACAAAAACCCGAGCAAGGGGATTTGTCAAAAACTGATTGTGACGGGGTGTTTGCCACAAAAGCATATCAAGGATGGGATTGCCAAAGACTTGCCCGAGGTGGATGCCTTTTTGGGCGTGGGTGCCTACGACGATATTTGCAACATTTTGGATGATTTGTATCAAGGCAAAAAGGTCATCAATATTGAGTGTGCACCCCAGCAAGAGAGAGAGGGCGAGATTGATAGATTTATCACCACGCCTATGCATTATGCTTATCTCAAAATTGCGGAGGGTTGCGACAGTCGTTGCACTTTTTGCACCATTCCTAGTATTCGTGGCAAGTTTGTCTCAAAGCCAATGACCAGAGTCATAGAGGAGACCAAAAGTCTCGTGGACAAGGGTGCCAAAGAGATTATTTTGGTTGCCCAAGATGTCACAAACTATGGGGCTGATATAGGCACCCATTTGGTGGCTCTTTTGGACAAAATGACACAAGTTGAGGGCGTGGAGTGGGTGAGACTTATGTATTGCTACCCCGACCTTGTGAGCGATGATTTGATACAAATGGTGGCACAAAATCCAAAAATTGCCAACTATATGGACATTCCTTTGCAGCACATTAGTGACAACATTTTGAGATTGATGGCTAGACGCAACAACCAAGCCCAAACAAGGACACTCCTTGAAAAAATCCGCCAGGCAAGTCCGGACATAGCCATCCGCAGTACTTTTATGACAGGGTTCCCAGGTGAGACTGAGAGTGACCACCAGGAATTGTTGGATTTTTTGCAAACGGCACGCCTGGACAATGTGGGGTTCTTTGCATATAGCAAAGAAGAAGGCACGCCGTCCTACCATTTGCCAAACCAAGTCAGTGCAAAAGTCAAAAAAGAGAGACTCAAACAACTGTACGCCACCCAACAACAAGTCTCTCACGCCAAACAGCAAGCAATGATTGGCAAGACCATCCCAGTCCTATACGAAGATATAGATTACCAACGCTCGCTCTTTGTGGGTCGCACCCAAGGTCAAGCCCCCGACATTGACCCCGTGGTCAAGTTTAAGGGCAATAATGTGGATGTAGGACAGTTTTACAAAATCAAAATCACAGGCACCCAGGGGATTGACTTGCTTGGAGAGTTGGTGTGATCAACACGCATTTAGTAGTCGCATAACTACTTGTGCTACATAGATAACATACAATAAAACATTTAAAATAATCAAATGAAAGATTGAAAAATGGGTGGGTTGTATGGTATGCTGTACATATGAGTAATGCTGACTGTGAAATAAAAAATGCGAGCGATGCAATTGATACAGAGTCGCAAAAAATTACCCCAAACAACCTATGTGAAATATATCGTAATATTTTGGGATGTCTGCGAAATCTAAATGATTGGTGTGCATACAAAATCCTTACGGAACGATACGATGAGAAAGATATCAAAAATATTGCCAAAGCAGCCGAAAAATTGAGCCATAAAAACGATAGAGACATACAGTTTATGGGCGTGTTTAACAAATATCTGCAAGCATCCATTTCACACTTTACACCCGATAAAGATGGTGCCGAGCGTCTGATGAGCAAATATTTTGTCTCTTTGGTCAAGTTGAAAAAATTGATGAAAAAAATATTTGGTATGGATATTTTGATGCAAATCAAAAACTTGTCGCCCAAGGTTGATGAACAAACGCAGAACTATTATGATGAGGTGGTAAAGGTGATTTTGAGACATAAGACCTCTATACCGCAGTCTATGTCAGTGCAAGATGAGAAAAATTGGTTTGACAACTATTATATATGCAAGATTACGCCATTTTTTGCAAACAACTCATTGTATTATGAGATTGTGTTTGAGCAAGCAACCGATAAATCACACGAAAAATTTAGGAGAATTACGGCGTTTACAGAGCAAGACATCATGGATAATTATTGTGTAGCCTTACATTTTGAGCCTAAAAGCATCAGTGCATTTGAGACAAAGATATCGGTCAATATTATTACCCAATGGAGAGTATCTATAAGACCGTGTGAATTAGTGAACTTTGCAAAACTACTCAATATTGGCGAGATGAACATTGAACGAAAAGAAAGTGAGTATCATAAATTGATGCGGGAGTTGACAACCAATCATTGGACTTTGGTAGATGTGGTGGATATGAATGAGAGCGAATACGGTTCTTTGAAAAAGCGCGTTGGTATTACACCCAAAATTATGAGGATTTTGGATGAGTGTAGGTATCAAATTGCTCTAAATAATGGATATGAAAATCGGTTGAGATATTTACTATGTAGAATGAGAAATGTGGTCATCAAAGACCAGCGTGGGGATGGGGTGAGTTTGCCGATTTGCAAAGAGTCCTATGGATTTGAGACAAAACCATATGCGTATCATTTGCGAGGGCATTACACCAATTTGTACGATCTCTACGAGTGTATCAACATAAAAGGTCACGAGTGTGAGTTGTTGGCTAGGAGTGTAATGAATGCACCCACACAGCAAGGATATATTTTTGTTGCGTTGGAGGAGTTGAAGAGATTTGGCGATAGGGAGTCCATTGAAAGGCAAATCAAAGAATACAATGATAAAATTGTTAACAAACATAAACCAGATGCTGAGATTGCTATGATGGGTGATAAGGTCTATTACAAAAAATATGCGAGCGAAGTTGTAAAGATATTGGAGAATATTCAGCAAAAAATAGGATGCAGACACCCTTTGGCAGATGAGTATAGCAACGAGAGAGTGGAAGACTACAAGTTTGCAGTGGAATATATAGACGATTGTGGCAAAGAAAAGATTCTCAAAAGCACTTTTGCTCAAAGTCAAATTGAATTTGTATATGGAGCGGCAGGTACGGGAAAATCTACCTTGATAAAATACATTGCGGGTTTGGCAAGAGATAAGAAGAAGATATTCATTGCCAATACTAATGCTGCGAAACAAAACTTGCAAAGGAAGATTATAAATGATGACAATGATATTTTTGTACGGTGAACGAATTCAAATCCAAGTATAGCTTGTGCAAATTTGATTTGATTGTGGTGGATGAATGCAGTACGATTTCTAATGAAGATATTCTTTGTATTCTAGGCACAAGGGGGAGTCCCGCTTTTGTATTTGTGGGAGATATTTATCAAATAGAGTCCATACAGTTTGGCAGTTGGTTTGAATTGTCAAAAAACATAGTGCCAGAAAATTATGTGCACGAACTTTTGGTTCCATATAGAACAAAAGAAGAAAAATTGTTAGATTTATGGAGCACCGTTAGAAAAGTGAGAGGTGGGAGTGACGGCGAAAACACCGTTTTGGAAAAGATTGTGAGAGGTGAAAATTATTCGCACATAATAGACAGCACTATTTTTGCAAAGAAAGATGAGGATGAAATTATTTTATGCCTCAACTATAATGGTTTGTATGGACTCAACAATATCAACAAACTTTTGCAAGGCAATAATAAAAACAAGGCATATAG
>WQZE01000049.1 GCA_009780875.1 Bacillota bacterium
AACCTACTCTTTGCAAGGTGTGTCAAGCAACAGAAAGGGCACGGTATTGTCAAAGGGTGTGGTATTGGGGGTAGAAATGAGCAAGTATCTATTGGCGATTGACCAAGGAACCACGAGTAGCCGTGCGATTATTTTTGACAAGCAAGGCAATATTATCAAGTCGGCACAAAAGGAATTTCAACAAATTTTCCCAAAGCCGGGTTGGGTGGAGCACGATGCTGAGGAGATTTGGGCAACACAACTAGGTGTGTTGACCGAGGCAAAAGCACGGGCAGGTGTGGATGCGAGTGAGATTGCGGCCATTGGAATCACCAATCAAAGGGAGACTACCGTTGTTTGGGACAAGGTGACCGGTCACCCTGTCTACAACGCCATTGTATGGCAGTGTAGGCGTACAGCGGACTATTGTGACGGACTCAAAGCCAAGGGGTTTGACAAAAAAATCAGAGAAAAAACGGGACTTGTGGTAGATGCTTATTTTAGTGGAACCAAAGTTCGTTGGATTTTGGAGAATGTACCAGGTGCAAGAGCCAAGGCAGAAAAAGGTGAGTTGTTGTTTGGTACCATTGATAGTTGGTTGGTGTGGAAATTGACTAAGGGCAAGGTGCATATCACGGATTACAGCAATGCGTCTAGGACAATGTTGTACAATATTCACAAATTGGAATGGGATGAGGAGATTCTCAAAGAGTTGGGGATTCCCAAAGCAATGTTGCCCAAAGTTTTGCCCTCCTCTCATATTTATGGCAAGACCAGTGCCGACATTTTGGGCAAAGAAGTCCCTATTGCGGGCATTGCGGGTGATCAGCAAGCCGCTTTGTTTGGACAATGTTGCTTTGAACCGGGTATGGTCAAAAATACCTATGGAACGGGATGTTTTATTTTGATGAATACAGGGGGCAAAGCAAAGGAAAGCAAAAACAACTTGCTCACCACCATTGCGTGGGGCGTGGGTGGCAAGGTGGAGTACGCATTGGAAGGCAGCGTTTTTTGTGCCGGGTCGGCTATCCAATGGTTGCGTGACGGCGTGAGAATGATTGACAATGCGGCTTTTTCGGAGCAGTATGCACAAAAAGTGCAAGACACAGGGGGCGTATATGTAGTCCCTGCTTTCACGGGACTGGGAGCACCTTATTGGGACCAGCACGCACGGGGCACGATTGTGGGCATCACAAGAGGTACAACCAAAGAGCATTTTATTAGAGCCGTATTGGAGAGTCTGGCATACCAAAGCAATGATGTCATCAAGGCAATGGAGCAAGATGCAGGCGTCAAAATCAAGCAAATCAAAGTGGACGGTGGAGCGTGTGCAAACAACTTTTTGATGCAGTTTCAAAGTGATGTATCCAATACGCAAGTGGTGAGACCCAAGATGATAGAGAGTACCGCATTGGGTGCCGTGTATTTGGCGGGACTGGCTGTGGGATACTACAAAGACAAGCAAGATATCATCAAGAATGCAATGCAAGACAGGGCTTTTGACCCATCTATTGAAATGAACAAACGTAACGAACTTTTACAAGGTTGGGACAAAGCGGTGGGCAGGTCAAGGAATTGGGTATAATTTTGTGATTTGTGGAGAGTGAGAATCATATGGAAGATGTAATTATTATTGGTGGTGGCGTATCAGGGTGTTCACTATTGTATGCGTTGAGTAGATACAAGGGCAATTTTTTGTTGCTTGAAAAAGAGAACGATGTGGCGATGGGGAGCACCAAAGCAAACAGCGGAATTGCACACGCAGGCTATGACCCAGAACCTGGTACCAAAATGGCTGAGCACAATGTCCAAGGCAATGCGTGGATTCGTGCCAATGCAAAAAAACTGGGCATTCCCTTTGTGCAAACGGGGTCGTTGGTGGTGGCGTTTGATGAGGAGGAAAAACTCACTTTGCAAAGCCTATTGGAAAGGGGCAAAGCCAACGGAGTGCCTGATTTGTCTATCATAGAAGGTCAGGAGTTGTTTTTGCTAGAACCCAATTTGAGCAGGGACGCTCTTGCCGCTTTGTATGCAAAAACGACGGGTGTCGTAGACCCTTGGGCACTCTCTTTTGCACAAGCAGAGTGTGCCATTTTGGGCGGAGGCAAGGTGCAACTAGAAACAGAGGTCACGGGGATTTCCAAGCAAGATGGTTACTTTGTGGTTGACACCAACAAAGGGCGATTTGAGGCAAAGTTTGTGGTCAATGCGGCGGGTGTGTATAGCGATGAAATAAGCACAATGGTGGAGACGCCTCACTTTGCTATCAAGCCAAAAAACGGAGAATACTTTTTGTTGGACACGAGTGAGAAGGGTATTGTAGGCACCGTTGTTTTCCCGTGTCCAAGCAAACTGGGCAAAGGAGTGTTGGTCGCACCCACGGCACACGGCAATATTATTGTGGGACCCGATGCAAAGGATAGCGGCAAAGAGGACACAAGTGTGACCGCTGAGGGGCTTGATTATGTGAGGCAGCGTGCCACCAAGTGCATACCCAGCCTCAATCTTAGAGCCTCTATACGCAATTTTACGGGTGTGAGAGCCAACAGTGACCAAAGTGACTTTGTGATTGGTGAGAGTTTGGAGACCGCAGGTTTCTTTAATGTCGCCGGCATCAAGTCACCTGGGCTCACCAGTGCGGTGAGCATTGCACAAGAGATGGTGGATTTGCTTTTCAAGGCAGGACTCAAAAAGTCACTCAACGCAAAGTTTGTGCGGTCAAGGCGTGTGGCAAGATTGCACGAAATGAGTGACACCGCAAAAAAACTGCAAATCGCCAAAGACCCCAAACACGGCAACATTGTATGTAGATGTCGCCAAGTGACCGAGGGTGAGATTGCGGATACCTTTTTGCGACCGTTGCCACCACGGAGCGTGGATGCGGTCAAGCGGCGTGTGCAGACAGGGATGGGGCGTTGTCAAGGCGGTTTTTGTACGCCCAAAGTCGTGGAGTTGTTGGCAGAGCATTATGGCGTGGATATGAAAGAAATACCGCAAGACAAAGCGGGCACTTATATCGTGGACGGCGATGCCAAATAAAGGGGTATGATATGAACAGTGTTGACAAAGTGGACAAAAAATATGGTGTCATAGTGATTGGTGGCGGGCCCGGCGGATTGGCGGCGGCGGTAGAGGCTAGCAAAACTTGTGACAAGGTGTTGCTTTTGGAGCGTAGTCCACAATTGGGTGGGATTCTCAATCAATGCATACACAATGGGTTTGGCTTGCATATGTTCAAAGAGGAACTCACAGGGCCGGACTATGCAGAAAAATATATTGAAAAATTGCAAGACACCAGGGTAGTGGTGTTGACGCAGGCAATGGTTTTGGAGACAACCAAGCAAAAGCAAGTGTCTTTTATTCATCCCAAATTGGGGTTTGTAAAAGTGCAAGCAGAGGCGTTGATTGTGGCTACCGGGTGTCGTGAACGCACTCGTGGTGCCATTGGCATTTCGGGGGCAAGACCCAGTGGGGTTTTCACGGCGGGAGCGGCTCAATTGTTTCTCAACTTGGATGCAAAAACGGTCGGCAAAAAAGTGGTGATATTGGGTAGCGGTGATATTGGTTTGATTATGGCAAGGCGTATGACCCTAGAAGGTGCCAAAGTGCTTGGGGTGTATGAGGTAATGCCTTACTCGGGCGGACTGACACGCAACATTGTGCAGTGTCTCAATGACTATGATATCCCTTTGCATTTGTCGCACACCATCACCAAAATTCACGGGGAGAAAAGGGTGGAGGCGGTGACTATTTCCAAAGTGGATGAAAATCGCCAACCCATTGCAGGAACAGAGCACACTGTTGAATGCGACACCGTGCTTTTGAGTGTGGGATTGATACCAGAAAACGAACTCAACATTGAGATGGGCGTTGATATGAACGGCAGAACCAATACGCCCGTACTTTTTGATAATATGGAAACCAGTGTGCCTGGGGTTTTTGCGTGTGGCAATGTGGCACAGGTACACGACCTTGTGGACTTTGTATCTATGGAAGGCATCAAAGCAGGTGCTGCTGCTGCCGACTATGCAAACGGAATCAAACCATCGTATACAAAAACCGTCAGGGTGGAGGCGGGCGAGCATCTTTTGTATGTGACGCCCTCCCAAGTGAGACTTGGGGATGACAAAAAAATTGTGGAACTCTTTTTTAGGGTGAGCGGTATTTTTGGAGCGTCAAGCATTCAAGTGGTATCGGGTGATACAGTCATCAAAGAATTCAAAAAAGAACATTTGGCGCCAGGCGAACTTGAAAAAATTGTTTTGACCAAACAACAAATTGCGGAGTGTTCATCCATTCGTATTGGGGTGGCAAGTCAAAACAAACATTCAGAGTACCAAGTGCCTGTACAAACCGTAGACCCAGATGGGAGCAAGCATTTTGTGTGCACCATTTGTCCCAAGGGATGTTCGTTGACGGCAAAAGTGCAAAATGAGCAAGTAGAAATCACGGGGAATGCGTGCCCAAGGGGTGATGTGTATGGCAAACAAGAGGCTGTATTCCCAATGCGTGTTGTGACGAGTACGGTCAAGACAGAGGGCTTTGCACACACTTTTTGTGTGCCTGTCAAGACCACGGCGCCCATCCCCAAAGACAAGGTGGCAAAGGCTATGCAACTCATCAATGCCGTGGTGGTCAAAAATCCAGCTCCCAGAGGAGCCGTCGTTTTGCGTGATATTTTGGGACTGGGCGTGGATGTGGTTCTCACAAAAACACTGAGCCAACCAATCTAAAAAAGGTTCTCCAAATAACCTCAAAAATTGGACCAGTGCGATGCTGGATAAAATCGCAAGGAGGATAGACTATGAATGTATTTATGCCATATCTTGGCGAATTTGTAGGCACTTGTCTTTTGGTATTGCTAGGTGATGGTGTGGTTGCCAATGTCATACTCAAAAAGACCAAGGGTCACGGGAGTGGCTGGATTGTGATTACGGTCGGTTGGGCTACTGCTGTGGTTGTGCCTGCACTGATTTTTGGGGGCAATGGTTTTACCAATCACTTCAATCCCGCATTGACCTTGTCGCTTGCGTTGACGGGGCAGTTTGCTTTGGGCAAGGCACTCGGCTATGTGGTGGCACAGTTTGTGGGTGGATTTTTGGGTGCTGTGCTTGTGTGGTTTATGCACAAAGACCACTTTGCTGCCACCGCAATGGCGGCCGTCAAAGACAACTATGTGGCAGCGTGTGAGGGGTTTTGTTCCATAGACGAAATGAGGCAGTTGCAAGCCGATGAGGACAAAGCAAAAGCGACCTACCAACGCAACAAAGCAGACAGCGAGGCTACAATGCTTGCCGTATTTTGTACAGGTCCTGCCATTCGCAAAAAATGGCTCAATTTTTGTTGTGAGGTCATAGCCACTTTTGTATTGCTTTTTGCATTGGCGGCCGGTTTGGCAAACGCAAGCAATGGAGAAGAACTTCACGGTGCATACACGCTTTGGGGCGTGTGGATGGTTATACTTGCCTTGGGTATGTCCTTGGGTGGTACCACCGGATACTCACTCAATCCTGCTCGGGACCTTGCACCAAGGTTGGCACACCAAATTTTGCCCATCAAAGGCAAAGGCAAATCAGACTGGGGATATGCGTGGATTCCAACCGTGGGACCCTTGGTGGGTGCCATCCTTGGTTGCATTGTGAGCATTGCAATGTTTAGCAGTTTTGCACCTGTTTTTTGGTAAAATCTTGGTTGAAAAAAATTTGTGGCAAAAATCTTGCCAGCACAAAAAAGAGACGCACAAAAAAGTGTGTCTCTTTTTTGTGGGGTGAGTGAAAAAAACACAGTTTACTTGGTCAAATTTTTTGTAAAACACATCAAAAGTAGTTGACAAATTGTTTTGATTGTGCTATAATGTAACAAAGAGTTTTTGCTCACCAAGCGGGTTTTTGTCTTGACTTGGTCACTGATTGACAAATTTCAAGGATGCCATTGTGACAACGCAATGTGCTTAGTTTGATAGTTTATTTGATCATAGGGCAAAAATCGTTCCTAGGGTCTTTTTTGTTGCTTGCAACAAAAAAGTGGTCAAGGCAAAATTTTGGAGGGCAGGACAATCAAGGGCAACAATAACAATCATCATCGTGGCAACAACCACAATCGTGTGGAGATGAATTACCGTATCAGAGACCCACAAGTCAGAGTCATTGACGAAAATGGAGAACAATTGGGGGTTATGACGGCACAAGAGGCCAATCGCCTTGCGGATAGCAAGAGCCTTGATTTGGTCAAAATCAATCCACAAGTGACGCCACCCATTTGCAAAATTATGGATTACGGCAAGTTCAAATTTGACGCATCCAAAAGGGAAAAAGAGCAAAAACGCAACAGCAAAAATAGCGAATTGCGTGAGATGGTGTTGTCAATGAATATTGACAAGCACGATTTGGAAACCAAGGCACGCAAAGTGGTGGAGTTCTTGTCTGGTGGAGACAAGGTCAAGGTCAGCCTCAAAATGCGTGGAAGAGAGCAAGCCCACGCAAAACTGGGCGTTGAAAAACTGGAACAGTTTTTTGCTTTGTGTGAAAGTGTAGGAGCGATTGACCAAACACCCAAAACCGAGGGTAGAAACATTGTGATGTTCTTGGTGCCCATCAAAAAAGTGGCGACAGCCAAACCGCCCAAGGGTGATGCCGATAAAAAAACGGAAAAACCCAAAAGTGAATCCAAAGAATCCACCAAGCCAAAACCTGAGGCAGCCAGTACAGACGCAAAACCAAAGGTGACCACAAAAAAAGCAAGTAGCGTGCCATCAAAAGATGCACAAAAATAAAATTGTGATTTTTGCCTTTTGGGGCACAAATCAAGGAGTAGGGAATGCCAAAATTTAGAAGTCATAGCGGGGCTAAAAAAAGATTTAGATTGTCCGCAAATGGAAAAGTCAAGCACGGAAAAATGAACAAAGCACACATTTTGACAAAGAAGGACCGCAAACGCAAGGCGGACTTGCGTCAAGGTGGCTATCTAGCCAATGAGGCACAAGCAGCCTCTATGCGTACACTCATACAACAAAGACCCTAGTTTGTGGTTTTGTCATACAAATTGAATTATAAGGAAATAAAGTTATGAGAATTAAAAGA
>WQZE01000050.1 GCA_009780875.1 Bacillota bacterium
ATGCAATCTACGGGCATACTATCCGCCATTCTGATTTCAATATATTTTTTGAGTCGCACAAATGGGAAAACCATTGACAAAGCGTGTGCCACCTCTTGTGTCGTCATTGCTTTGTTTTGGTACACTTGTTTCACTGTTTGCTTGCCGGTTTCTCGCAAGGTCTCCCCGTCCATTACAAACAAAGGTTGCACGCCCAAAATATATCTTGCATACTGCGAAAATCCAAACCGCTCCTCAAAAATCTGTGGCACAAAACCGGTACGCAGAGACTTGCCAGCGTCCCCTTCAAGGTTGTTCCACACTTTGTACCTTGTCAAGACGCCTGCCTTTTGTTTTTCGTACACATCGGTGTTGTCAAACATAAAAGCAAAAATGGGAGACAGCATATTGGCAACCAAATACTTGTCAGCAAAATCTTTTTCGTCTTTGTAGTCAAGGGACACTTGCGTAGCACAAGACCCACGCATCATTTGCACACCCGTACCACCTTTGGACACAAAATGCGCATCCATCACTCGGTATCTTTGTTTGGGTATGAGTGACAACTCACTCACACAATTGTGCGGGTTGTACCCCTTGGTGACCAGTCTTTGCCCCCACGCAGAAAGCACTCCATTGGCCTCATCCAAAAATTTTTGGTACTCTTGGAGCAAGTCATCAATGCTCTCAAACTCACCAATGCTCGCTTCTAGTTGGGCAGCGGGCTCTATGGTCACGGTGCAGTGCTTGCGTGAAAGCCCAATCAAATGTCCCTCACTATACTGACCACGCTCATACAATGGCAACAACTTTTGCAACAATTGCTCTACACCACGCTCGCCCAAATAAGGCACCGTAAAGCCATCTTGCGTGCCACCACCACACACAAAATGCTCCACCTCCAAACCAAGTTTTTGCCCATCATTTGCACCGCTCTCAAAATAAGCAATCAATTGTTTTTCATTAAGTTTTTCAAAGTTGTCCATAATCTATGTACAAAACGCTTTTGCAAGTGCAAAAGCATTGTGGCGGAGTGGGAGGGATTTGAACCCTCGCACCGCTTTCACGGTCTACACCCTTAGCAGGGGCGCCCCTTGAGCCACTTGGGTACCACTCCTTGTCAAAGATACAAAGCACGCTATGCTTTTTGTCTCGGTTGCTCTCCTTGGGCACTTTGTACACGCACCCAACTCCAAAAACAACTTTTCTATTATATACTATTTTGTGCAATTTGTCAATTGATTTGTGGCACTTTTACACCTTTTTTAGATAAGCAATCTCTTGCTCACGCAACTCTCTGCTCCTCCCTCTCTCCAAGCCGCCCAACTTGATATCGCCAATCGCCTTTCTTGTCAAGAAAACAACCTCTCTATTGATGCTTTCAAACATCTTGCGAACCTGGCGATTGCGTCCCTCGCTAATAATCACTTCTATCCTTGACAACTCTTTTTTGGATTTGTTGCCATCTCTATCCACCACGGATTTTTCCTCTTTGCCAATCACCCGTGCCCTGCACTTTTTGGTTTTTTGCCCATCAATCATCACGCCAGTCCGTATCTTGTCAAGGTCAATGTTGGCAATCTCCCCCTCAATCTTGGCTACATAGGTTTTGGAAATTTCAAACTGTGGATGCATCAACCGATTGGCCATATCCCCATCCGTAGTCAAAAGCAAAAGCCCCTCGGTCTCATAGTCCAATCTCCCCACACAAAACAAACGGTGACTCTCATACTTGTCGTCCAAAATATCAAAAACGGTTTTTCTGCCTTTTTCATCTTTGTTGGTGCAAACGCAACCCTTGGGCTTGTGGAGCATCAAGTACAAGTGCTTGTCCCGCACTTCTAGCCGCCTCCCCTCCACCACCACGGTATCGTTCTCCACTTGGATATCTTTGGACAATTCTTTGACTATTTTGCCATTGATTTGTACTTTGCCTTGCAAAATCAATTCTTCTACGCCTCGCCTACTCCCAAGCCCGCACAATGCCAAATATTTATTGATTCTCATAGTTCTACCCACACAAATACAAATTTTGCAAATTCCAAATCACAATTGCAATCCTATCTATTATAGCAAGAACGGTGCAAAAAGTCAATGAATGTTGCCACAAAAAAACACCCCTTGTGCGGAGTGTCTTTTGTTTTTCAAAACCAATCTTCCAACAAATCTTTGAGCATATCTCTCATTTGCAAAGATTTGACCGAGTCAATGCTATATAGCGGTTGTTCTGACAACAATCTATTGTGAATAAAAACCGCAATCTTGCCGACCTCTTGGTGCTTTTTGATGGGCGCCGACAAATCATTGGGTGCTTGCAACACTCGGGTGACCTCTGTATGTTCCTCTTTTCTGAGAGGATAGTACACCGGGGTTTTGGAAAACACCCTTATGGTATCACCCTTGCCTCCACGCACCTTTGCTTGTCCCACACAAGCATAGGAGGGCAAAATCTCTTGCAATGTGTATTCAGCAAACGCCTTGTTGAGGAGGGCTTTGCTCTCCTCAAACATCGGTCCACAATGGAGCACCACACAAACCACTTGCATACCACCCCTGGTGGCACTAGACACAAGACACCTACCCGCTTTTTTGGTGAAACCCGTTTTGACACCATCGCCACCCTCTGTGGTACTGAGAATTTTGTTTTTGTTATAGAATGTGTGCGTCACACCCTCTCTCAAAAAAGTGTGGGACTTGCTGCCAACAATGGTAGCAAAAAGAGGATTTTTGAGTGCAAAACTCGCAATCAAAGCCAAATCATAAGCCGTTGTATAGTGCTCTGGGCTGTGCAAGCCGTGCGGATTGACAAAGTGTGAACTATGTGCCCCTATCTTTTTTGCGGTGTCATTCATCAACTGAGCAAAGTTTTCCACACTGCCCGCCGTGTGCAAAGCAAGTGCCACGGCGGCGTCGTTTCCTGACCTATGCATCAGCCCATAAAGCAAATCAACGACCGCCATTTGCTCACCCGCTTGCAAATACACAGAGGAACCCTCTACGCCCACCGCCGCCTTGTCTACCGTGACCATCTCCTCAGGCTTTGTGTTTTCTATGACCGTTATCGCCGTGACAATTTTGGTGGTACTTGCCATATACCTTTTGTCATACGCATTTTTTTGATACAAAATACGCTGGGTACTGCTCTCCAAAACCACCATACTCCCAGCACTGCTCGCACTTGCCACCAACGCCGTTCCATTTGGCGACAAACACACGCTCACACACAAAAACACAAGCAACAAAAATACAAGTTTTTTGAAACCTTTTCTCATTTGTTCGTTGTGGTACCTCACCCTTGTCATAAAATCCTCTTTGGCACTCTTGTGTTTTGCCTTTTGTTTTGCTTTGCGTCCGTGTCCCCTCAAACCCGCCTTGTGTATCCTTTACTTTTTTTCTTTGACAAAATTTTTGACGACGCCTGGGATGAGGTCTATGATTTTTTCGTACAGACTTTCGTCATCTTCTATTTTGACCATTTTGATGGTGTTGCCATCGTTGAGCAAAAAACCAATCGGCACCACAGATATCCCAGCACCTGAGCCTCCCGCAAAAGGGTAGTCACTGTACGACTGCCTGCTCATATCGCTGTACTCACCACCACCCGTCACAAAACCCATCGTGATACGGCTCACCGGTATAATACTCAACCCATCCGCCGTAGTCACCGGACTACCAATCACGGTGTCCGCAGAACTGAGCGCCCTCATCTTTGAAAACGCATTGTCCATCACTCTCTCAATTGGATGCTCTTTGTTGTCCAGTATCACAACCACCCCCCACACGCAAACTTGCTTGGTGCTTTCTCTTTTGCCGTCGCAAAACTACCTACATACTATTTGCAAAACCCCCCACAAATATACACAAAAACCCGCTTTTGTGGTCTCCTACCCTACACACGCCTTTGCTCAGTCTCCGGTTTTTTTGCGTTTGCACAATTGGAGCCACAAACCAAAAAGCACATCCGCCACCGTAAAAGTAAACACTCCCAAAAACTTGACCTCAAAAATATTTTTGTTGTAGACTGGCACAAATCTCTCATAGGTCTCCAATCTTTGCATACTGTGCACGACCGCCAACAAAGACCCGTACAGACTTTGCAACACAGCAAGACTCATCGCCGACAAAAAGGCATCTTTGGCTACTCCAATCTTTGCATACATCTCTATATCTGTGATATTGATACTCCCCAAAATAGGTTGCACCAACAAGTTGACAATGGAGTTTTTGTCGCCCTTGTCAATGGTCAAGTTGATTTGTCTCGCAATTTTTCCCGTTTTTGGATTGAGCACAAATACAGCGTGCTTGCTGTACTCATCGGTATAGTACTTGAGATGGAGCCTAAATATCCGAAACACAAAAAAATACCCCTTGACCACGCCCACATTGGTGTACGCATCAAACTCTCCCCTAATATGAAAGTGCAACGGGAACACAATCACCGTCAGCACTAGGAGCAAAATAAAAATGTACACACCCATCCGCATAGGATTAGTGTGTACAAAAATGCATTTTTTATCAACTTATCAACGGTGGGCACGGCCCTGCGAGGTGTCTCCCTTGGGTCACAAAATACGGACGCCACACGCATAGCAAAACTTGCCCGATTTTAGGAGTGCTCCGCATCCTTTGCAATATCTGAAAAAGACACTTGCCCCCCCCCATTGGTCACATCTTGGAGCGTATGCGTTTTGTGCTTGCGTCCAAACAAAAAGTAATAACAAGAACCTATAAACACACCACCCACCAAATTGCCAAGAGCAACAGGCAACAGGTTTTTGTACAAGAATGTCCCAAAATTGAGATTGTCAATCGCACTTGCATTCATCCCGTGTTCACTCGCTATCAAGTACGCCTCGTGCAAAAGTTTTGGATTGAGTTTGGCTATCAGTCCTGCGGGTATATAGTACATATTGGCAATGCTGTGCTCATAGCCACTAGAAATAAACAACCAAATAGGAAAGAAGATTGCAAAAATCTTGCCTATTCCGCTTTTGCACCCAGCCGCCATCCACACAGCCATCACCACGAGCATACAGCACAAGATACCGCTACAAAAAGCAGCCACAAAGGACTTGCTCGTTTTGCTGGCCGCCGTATAGATGGCAAAGCCACCCATACTCTCCAAATTTTTTGCTCCAAAAAACAATACGACAATGAGGAGCGACCCCACCAAATTTGCCAAAAATACAATCCCAAGATTGGAAAGATATTTGTACCATTTGACTTTTTTGTCATACACGGCAAGCACAATGAGCGTACTACTCGTGTACAAGTCACCACTCCCCAGCACCACCATAATGAGTCCCGTGGCAAACAAGGCCCCCGCCAACACTTTGCCCACATACAAATCATTGATTTGGTGCACCGCATAACTTGACCCAGCCGCCGCAAAGGCAATAAAAGCCCCCGCCAAAATGCCCAAAATCACGGATTTGTACCAGTGATATCCCGCCTTGGTCGCACCCAAATCTGTCCATACTTTTGTAATCTCTTTGACCGATAACATAAAACTCTCTCTTTTGCTTATTTGTTTGCTGCTGTTACAATTTGTGCAAAGTCTTCTGCTTTGAGACTTGCCCCGCCAATCAATCCACCATCAATATCACTCTTGGACAAAAGTTCCTCAGCGTTTTTTGCATTCATTGACCCACCATACAAAATCAATATCTTTTGTGCGGTCTCTTTGTCATAAAGTTTTTCAATCTCTGCACGGATACACACAATGGTGTCATTGGCATCCTCGGCCGTTGCCGTTTTGCCCGTGCCAATCGCCCAGATAGGCTCATATGCCACAATGCATTTTGCCGCATCCCTTGCCTCTATCCCCGCAAAGGCACCTTGGATTTGCGTACTACACACATCGTTGGTTTGCCCTGCCTCTTTTTGTTGCTCACTTTCGCCCACGCATACAATGGGAGTGATGCCATTTTTGAGTGCTTGCACGGTCCTTTTACACACGGTTTCGTCGGTCTCACCAAAGTACTGTCTCCGTTCGCTGTGCCCAATCACGGCGTACTCTACCCCGCACTCTTTTTGCATAGCAGCGCTAATCTCACCGGTAAACGCCCCACTGTCCGCCCACGCAATGTTTTGCGAACCCACTTTGACCACGCTCCCTTTGGTCAGTTTGGAGACCGTATCAATGCTCAAATAAGGCACACACAACACAACCGTAGCCGTGCTTTTTTTTACCATTGGCAAAAGTTCTTTGACCAACGCCTTGGCATCCGCCTGCGTTTTGTTCATTTTCCAATTGCCGGCAATCAATTTTGTTCTCATATTTTCACCTCAAAAAAATTTTTACATCATTCCAAATTGCCAAATCACACCAAACTTGTCCGCCACAATGCCAAACCATTGCCCCGCATCGTTTTTTTCAAAAGATATGATTTTTTTGCCACTCTTTTCAAGTCGTGCAAACCACTCTTGCAACTGTGCCAAATCATCCCCCGACACAACAAGACTCATATGGTTGCCCTTGGTGTACTTGTCATCCCCAGAATATTTGTCGCCGTCAAAAGAGTCATTGAACATAATACTCTTGCCAGCAATCTCCATCATTGCAAAAGACACCAAGTTTTCAAATCCACCCGGCACATCCTCTGGGTTGTAGTGGTTGACAAAAGCCACCTCGGTGTCAAACACCTTTTCATAAAATTCTATCGCCTTGGTGCAATTGCCTTTGAACGCAATCGCCACGGTCAAATCATTCATCGTTCTCTCCCCTATTTTTCATTCTATTATATCGTGGCAACCACGCTTTTGTCTCAACCCACCAATCGCAACGGCAATATCAAGTACAAGGCACCTTCCTCGCCACCGCTTGGCAAAAACAAAACGGGTGCAGATGGATTGTTGAGTTTGACCGCAATGCTCTCCGTATCAATGGCAGACAAAGCATCTGTCACAAACTTGGCATTGAAACCAATTTTGATTTCCACGCCATCCAATTTGGATAGTACCTTCTCGGTAATCGTGCCTCTCTCAGACTTGCTGCTCAAAACGACCGTGGCGGGCAAAAATTCCA